>JAEZJL010000128.1 GCA_023415815.1 Bacillota bacterium
GGACAATAATGTGTTTATCTACTGCAGAGAAAAGGTGCTTGAGTCGAAGCAGAAGCTTTATGAGCTGGAGGAAATGTGCAAGGGGAGAAAATTTTTTCGAGCCTCTAAGTCTATTATTATAAATATAACCAAAATATCATTTGTAAGACCTTCTATAAGTGGCAGGTTTGAGGCGAAGCTGGATAACGGAGAAAACGTGGTTGTCTCAAGACAGTATGTACCTGTACTGAAGAAGATGTTAGGTTTATAGGAGGGAGATCATGAAATTTACGGATCATTTAAAAAAGCTCATCAGGGATTATTTTATCATATTTTCAATTATCATAATATTTCTTACTATATTACGTCAGATTTTTTCACCGGACAAGTATTTGGAATTGAAAGATATTTTTGTTTGTATGATCGGTGCATTGCTAGGCGATTTGCCAAGCTTAATTTTTTACTCACCGAAGGAAATACCGGAAAATGAAATGCGGATCAGGATAATTATTCATTTTGTGGTACTGGAAGCGGTTTTATTGACCTTTGGCTTTGTAATAAAATTGGTAAACGGTATCCTGCCTGCAATTGTATTTGCATTTCAGATTGCGGCAATCTATGTATTCGTCCGCTTTTTATCGTGGATGGACGATAGAAAAGCTGCCGATAGAATCAATGAAAAACTTAAGGCCATGAAAGATGAATCAGTGAATGAACCGGAAGAAGAATAAAAAATAAATTGCAGCTTACGGCTCCTTTTTTACAGCTTACCTGCCTTTACATACAAAATACCGTTTATGCCATATACATTTGGCGGGGTATTTTGTATTCTAAATCCGGAAAGTAAGGAATAACAAGTGTCCTTTACACGATTTGGATTGATGGAAGGAAGAAATGTAAAAAGGGAGATAACCGGATATGGGAACAATAGTACTCATTATTGCAGCAGTAATAGAGATTGTGTTAGCGGTATGCTGCATTGCAACAAAATCCAGTCAAAAGAGAATCAGAAGTTGGGTCCGCATCGGCGCATTTGCTATATTTGTCATATTAACGCTTGCAACGATTATTGAGTGGAGCTTCCGCTGGTATTTGCTTGCTGTAATTCTGTTTATCTGGGCAACAATTGGGAGCGTTTCATTAATACGAAAAAAGAGGGACAAAAAAGAATACAGGGCAGTACGTATCATGTACAAGGCGATCGTTATGTGGCTGATTGCGGTTATAGCTGTGACGCCAGCTTTGATATTTCCGCAGTTTAAGCTCCCTAAAGCAACTGGGGAGCATAAGGTGAACACAGTCGTTTATACTTACACAGATAACAACCGTATTGAGACATTCAGCAATACGGGCAAGAACAGAAGGGTTACCGTTGAATTCTGGTATCCTGCGGATGCCCATGGCAGGTATCCTCTTGTAGTATTCTCCCATGGCGCATTTGGAATAAGAGCGAGTAACACCTCTACATTCAGCGAACTGGCAAGCAACGGGTATATCGTGTGTTCTATCGATCATCCTTATCACTCTTTGTACACCAAAGATACCGACGGCAACTTTACAACGGCCGATAGGTCATTCATGAAGGAGATCATTGATGTCAACAATGGCGTTTATGATAATAAGACTGCATACCAGATCGAGCAGAAATGGCTGAAACTCCGGACGGATGACATGAATTTTGTAATCGGCACGATTATTGAGAATACCAAAGATAATGGCACTGAAAAAGTTTACCAGCTTATCGACACCGGTAAAATCGGTCTGATTGGTCACTCGTTGGGCGGTGCGGCAAGCGCGCAGCTCGGCAGGGAACGTAAGGACATTGCTGCGGTCGTCAATCTTGATGCTGACCTGCTTGGTGAAGAAGTGGACTTTGTTGAAGGTAAACCTGTGATTAATCACGAGATTTATCCTGTTCCGTTACTCAGTATTTATTCTGATACTATGAAAAAGTTAATGGCCAGCGTAACCGACCCGGATACCGTCATTCCTCAAAAGCTGATATCAGCCACAGCCCCTGATGCTTACGAGGTCTATATTGCCGGCACGAATCATATGAGCCTGACGGATCTGCCGCTTGTATCACCATTTTTTGTGAATATGATAAACGGCTCTATAAAAAAAGCCGGTGATGGGCATGAAGCCGATAAACACTACGTTATTGATACGATGAACAGAATAGTACTGGAGTTTTTCAACTGTTATATTAAAGGTGAAGGAAGCTTTCATTCTACGGGGACATATTAAAATAAGGCTATGTTTTCGTCAAAAGTTGGCGAAGGCTCTTGAAAAAACTCATTTAAATATTTTACTTCCTGTGAGCCTTATCTTAATTTTATCTCGTTTTTACTTTAATGGAAAAACGGCTAACCTGCAGGAAGGGTAAAATTTATAAACGGCAAGGGATTCGATTTTCGCTTTAAAAGGCGCAAACTGCTCCATTATATACGGAACAGCGGCTTTATTCTCTGCCGGAGAATTGTGCATCACGGTGGCATGCGGCACCCACTCTCCGGAAGAGGGCGTAAAGAGCCAGCCGGTCTGTCCGTGGTACTCTTCCAGGCACGAATGGTAACGTCTGTGAAAAGCCAATAATTCTTCCGAGACCCTGGGGGCCAGAAATACGGCCTGATCGGTAAAAGTCCCGATATGGTTGAAGCTGACCTCTAATTGGACTTCCTTTTGGCTGAAGGCTTCGACCCAGGAAAGCAGCGTTTCGTCAGTCAAGCCTTCGTATATGGCAAACGTCACATGCGGAGGCAGGCCGTCGGCCGCCGCTCTGCTTTCCAGGCCTTTTGCCGCAAGCTGCCGCCACAGCGTATGAAAAATATTTTGGGAATTTTCGTCAAGAAGGCCGATCACGGCGTGATATTTGTATATATCCTCCATCGGTTTCTCCCTCTGCACCTCTGATGTAATTCAAAGCGCCCGGTTATCTTATTATCTTAACATTGGCGTTTTCTTAAATCAATGCCGTATTTTGGCGGTTTATAAAAAGCCTTTCGAAGTCCCGAAAAAATTCCGTAAAAAAGCCTTCGGCCGGATACTTTTGATTTGGATCTTCCCGAAGGCTTGCACAAATTCCCGAATCGTCCGAGGAGGGGGCCGGTTTCATGGCCGTCTCAATATCCGGAGGCCTATGCCGGGATCTGACCGGTATCTCTGACCAATTGCGCGAAATATTTATGGAAGGCCGTATTGCCGGTCAGCTCCGGATGAAACGAGGTGGCCAGCATATTGTTCTGGCGGACCGCTACGATCCTGTCATCCAGCCTTGCCAGAATTTTTACACTGTTTTTTGCCGTTTCGACCCAGGGAGCCCTTATAAAGACAAGCGGAAACTCTTCCGCCGATACCTCCGGTATGGATGCCGCCTTATTGAAGCTGTCCAGCTGGCTTCCATAAGCATTTCTTCTCACCGATATATCCATCACCCCTAAATGCACATTTGTTTCGTTTACTATTTCCTTTGCCAGCAGAATCATGCCCGCGCATGTGCCCCATACGGGCATTCCATCCCTTATCCTTCCGGCCAGGGGCTCCGCCAGGCCGAAATCCCTGAGCAATTTGCCCATGGTGGTACTTTCTCCGCCCGGAAGTATTATTCCGGAAACCTTATTCAAATCCTCGGCGCTTTTAACTTCGCAGGGGATCACGTCCTCTATCCGGGATAATGAGCGGATATGCTCTATGACTGAGCCTTGCAAAGCGAGGACGCCGATCTTCACCATCTCTACCACCCTCGCTTTGACAAGATATTTTCCGGTGTGATTTGTGAGATTTCAATACCCTGCATGGCTTCCCCCAGATCCTCGGACACTTCGGCCAATATATCCGGCTTATTGTAGAAGGTTGTTGCCTTCACGATCGCTTTCGCCGTTTTTTCGGGGTTTGAAGACTTGAATATACCCGAGCCCACAAATATTCCCTCGCTGCCCAGCTGCATCATTAACGCGGCATCCGCCGGAGTTGCTATGCCGCCTGCGGCAAAGTTGACGACGGGCAGCTTCCCTTCGTTGGCTACTTTAACTACCAGCTCGTAAGGAGCGGACATTTCCTTTGAGGCATCTATCAGCTCCTCCGCAGGTAAATTGGCCAGACGCCTGATCCCGGACAGGATTGTCCTGATGTGCCTGACGGCCTCCACAACATTGCCGGTACCGGCCTCTCCCTTTGTCCTTATCATTGCGGCGCCCTCGCCGATTCTTCTCAGGGCCTCCCCAAGGTTTCTGGCGCCGCATACGAACGGAACACCGAAGCCGTGCTTGTCAATGTGGTACGTCTCGTCGGCAGGGGTCAGCACCTCGCTTTCGTCAATATAGTCCACGCCTAGAGCCTCAAGTATCTGCGCCTCCGCAATATGTCCGATTCTTGCCTTGGCCATGACGGGGATTGTAACGGCATTTTTTATTTCCTTGATTATTCTGGGGTCGGACATCCTCGCAACCCCGCCCTGTTTTCTTATATCGGCCGGCACCCTCTCCAGCGCCATTACGGCGACGGCGCCTGCCTCCTGTGCAATCACGGCCTCCCTTGCGTTCGTAACGTCCATTATCACGCCGCCCTTCAGCATCTGCGCGAGATTCTTGTTAAGTTCATATCTTTCATTCATACATTGCCCCTCCAATTGTATCGATACAATTCAAAAGTGTATCGATAGATTTTGGATATTATGGCACAGGGCTAATTATTTGTCAATGAAAATTGATTGGAATAATAATATTGAACAAAGGTGGGTTGGCGTGAGGGCTGATAGATGAAAAATATCCCCTTAAGCTGCTTGATATGGCCATCTTTGAGATAGTTATAAACCGATTCATAGGTTATTGCTAAATGCCCGGTCTCAGGAGAGCTCCTGGTTTTTGACGAAAAGCATCCGGTCGTTGTCCAGGGTGTTTTTGCTGCGCTGGGAGAAGAGCTCCATAAGACGGGCGACCGTCATATCCTCGCGGTCCTTTCCCGATATGTCCAGGATGATTTTTCCGCTGTCCAGCATGATTGTGCGCGTTCCGGTTTTAAGCGCGGACTGTATGTTGTGAGTGATCATCATCGTGGTGAGGCCTTCGCGGCTGACGATATTTTTGGTGATATGCATGATCTTTTCGCCGGAGGCGGGGTCCAGCGCCGCCGTATGCTCGTCGAGCAACAAAAGCCGCGGCTTGCCTATGGTGGCCATGAGCAGGGACAGCGCCTGCCGCTGTCCGCCGGAGAGAAGGCCGACCTTGGTTTTCATGCGGGTTTCCAGTCCCATTTCAAACCGGGAGATATTTTCGCGGAAAATCTCCACATCCCTGCGGTGAACGCCTATGCGCAGGCCGTTCTTGCTTCTGCGGTTATATGCAAGCGCCAGATTTTCCTCAATCGTCATGTCGGGAGCAGTACCCTTCATCGGATCCTGGAACAGCCGGCCGATCATGGACGCCCTTTTATGCTCGGCCATATAGGTTATATTATCCCCTTGAAGCAGGATTTTGCCCCGGTCCAGACGGAAGGTGCCGCCGACGGCATTGAACAGCGTGGACTTTCCGGCGCCGTTGGAGCCGATGATGGTGACGAATTCGCCCTCGGCGAGCGAGAGGCTTACGTCCTGTAGCGCCGTATGCTCATTGGGGGTCCCCTTTAAAAAGGTTTTACTGGCGTTTATGATCTCAAGCATCCCTTTGCGCCTTCTTTCTCATGCTGCTTAACTGGATTTGTCTTTTGATTACAGGTATGGACAGGGCAATGACGACGATCGCCGCCGAGACGACCCTGAGCGCATAAGCGGGAAAAATATTCGACTTGAGCGCGGCGGCGATGATGAAACGGTAGAGCAGGGAGCCGAAGATGGCGGAGAGCAGGCCCAGGGTAACGGAACGCCGCCCGAAGATGGCTTCGCCGATAATGGCCGAAGCGAGTCCTACCACAACGATGCCTATGCCAGAGCTGATGTCGGCGTAGCCCTGATACTGGGCAAGCACCGCGCCGGACAGCCCTACGCATGCGTTTGATATGGCCAGCGCGATGATCTTCATGCCGCTTACATTGATGGAGGAGGCCCTGACCATATCCTCATTGTTGCCGGTGGCGCGTATGCAAAGGCCCAGGTGGGTCTTAAAAAACCAGATCAGGATGCCTGTGCACAGAAAGCAGACTGCGAAGGGTACTACGGTTTTAACCAGCTCCTTGTCCGCCGGCAGCCAGGACAGCATCAGGCTGAAGATGCTGTCGCTTCCGATAAGGGACAGGTTGGAGCGGCTGCCGAGGATGTACAGATTGACGCTGTACAGGCTGCTCATGGTCAGAATGCCCGCCAGGATGGGATGGATCTCCAGCCTGGTTTGCAGCAGTCCCGTAACCGTCCCGGCCGCAGCCCCTGCCGCTATGGCGAGCAGGATGCCGAGAAACGGGTGACCCGCCACCGTCAGGGCGGCGGATACCGACAGCCCAAGCGTAAAGCTTCCGTCTGCGGTCAGATCGGGAATATTCAGTATCCTGAACGAAATATAGATGCCCAGCGCCAGCAGCCCGTAAATCAAGCCGAGCTGGACTGAGCCGATAGCCAGAGCCATAAATCCTGCCTCCTGCCGGGTAAAATAACCGGGCTTACTCGATCACCTTGGCTGCGTCCAGCACATCCTGCGGGACTGTAACGCCTATGGCGTCCGCTGTGGCTTTGTTGATGACGGTGGTGAAATCCGAAACCGTGACCGACGGAATACTCTCCATCGGAGTGCCTTTGAGGAACTTATCAGCCATATCGGCCGTCATGCCGCCTATGGTCGTGTCGTCGATGCTTATTGTCGCAAACGCACCGGACTGCACCATGACCGCGGAGCTGCCGTACACCGGGATTTTTGCGTCCTTGGCGACTTCCGCTACCTGAGGCATAGCGCTCTGCACCATGCTGTCGTTGGGGATGAAAAATGCGTCGACCTCGCCCGCGAGGGACTGGGCCGCCTGCTGCACCTCGGACGAAGCGGTTACTACGGCTTCCTTATAGCTTAACCCGTTCTTATCCATATACGTTTTGGCGTTTTCGATGGTGGTGACGGAATTTACCTCGCCGGTGTTATAAATCAGGCCGTAGGTATGGCGGTTTGGCGTCAGCTTGTCGGACAGCTTGAACATCTCGCTTACGGGAATGGCGTTGGAGGTGCCGGTAGCGTTTTTATCCGGCTTGCTCATATCGGTGATGATGCCTGCCCCCACGGGGTTGGACACTGAGATGAAAAATACAGGTATACCGCTGTCCATATTGACGATGGCCTGTGTCGCAGGAGTCCCTATCGTTACAATGAAGTCCTTTTTTTCGTCCGCCATGGCCTGGCAGATGGAATTCAGAGTAGCCGTGTCGCCGTTGGCGTTTTTGTAATCAAAGGTCATTTTGTCTTCCGTATAGCCGAGAGAGCGCATTTTGGCGATAAAACCCTCGCGCATGTCGGTGAAGGCTCCGTTGTCGGCCAGCTGAATGATGCCCGCTTTGACGGCGCCGGAGGAGGCGCCTTGTTTTGGCGCGTTACCTTCGCCGCAGCCAGCGAAGGCCAGGAGCAGGACGGAGGCTAGAAGCGCTGCAAGTAATTTTTTCATTTTCATTTTATCCTTTCCGTCGTCAATTTTGTGTGCCGTTCAGTTATAGCTTGCGCAGTTCCGCAGAAAATAAAAAAGCCCGTCCTCATACGGATACCCGTAATTCAAGGACAGACGTTGCGTCTGCGGTGCCACCTTGCTTGGTAATAAAATACTACCCGCCTTTAAAAGAGTGCCAACATACTCTTTGCCCTATAACGCAGGCTTGCGTCGCGATATACTGAAAAGCGTAAGCTTTCGTTCCGTGCGCCCTCCGTAGTCCATTTGCCGTACCGCTTCCTGCCGGGCTTCCAGCACCCCCGGCTCTCTGAAAGTGCGCTTACGGTTTGATCTCTACATCAAAGGTTTTCTTTTTACAATAGCACGCTCCCCGCGGCTTGTCAAGGCTTTGAAAGGTAAGGGACGGTGTAGCCGCCGTACGGCATGACATAGATGTCCTTGCCGGTAAAGTCAACCTCACGGAGCAGGCTCCCGATGTCGGAAAAGACCCGCGCCCCCATGCCTCTCAGCGTTTCGGCCGGAATCTGCGTCAGCATCAGCACCTCCGCCTTTTCCATGGCCTCGCAGGAGGCGTAGAAGATATAGCCCGCGATGGTAAAATCCCGGCGGAGATCGGTATCCAGAGTCCCGCGGCGCAGCGGCTCTATCCAGCTGAAATAGGCGGGCGCGCCGCCGCCCTCGCGGCATTCCGCCAGGAAAATCAGCTGCCCGCCGTCTTTCACGGCCTCGACTGCGTTGATGAGGGACTTGACTCCCTGATATAGGTTGATATCCTTGGGATATCCGCCGCAGCTCACCACAACGATATCCGCTTTCTTTTCTATAGGAATGCCCATCATCCGCTGGACAACCCGGCAGCTTTCCTCCCACGCCCGGGCGAAATGGCCGCAAATCAGCCGGCAGTTTCCCGATTGGGTGTCCATTACGATGTTGATGCCGAACACCGGCGCAACAATTTCGGCAGCCTCGATCATGTCCTCGCTGACCGGATTCCGCTCCAGCAGGCCCATCCCTATCAGCGGATTGGACCTGGGCATCGTGGGCGATAGGGAATGTATATGGTTCTGGTTTATGGTGGTTTTGCCGCAGATGCCGGGAAGGATGCTTTTGCGGCCGCCGCCGTATCCGGCCATCAGATGATGGATTGTCCCACTGATTACGATCACCTTCCGGCCCACGGCCAGGGGATTCACGTATACCTGCGTGCCCCGCTCCGTGACGCCCAGGAACTTGAGATCCGGCGCCATGCAGTCGTGGTTTAAAACTCTTACCTTCTCATGGATTTCAGGGGAGACCAGCATTTTCATCTCCTCTTCGGTCTGCTTGCGGTGGGTTCCAAGCGCTATCAGAATCACAATATTCTCATAATCAACGCCCAGCGTGTCGTGAAGATACGGGATCAGCTGGGCGCACACCTTGTCCTGGCGCATCCAGAAACGGGTGATGTCGCTGATTACGACGGTTACCCGGTCCTCCGGCAGTATCAGCTCATCCAGAGGCTTCGACGCAACGCATCCCGGGCCGACGGCCTTCAAAAAGGTTTCTTTAAAATCGTCCGAAGCCGGAATGCTTTCTCCCTGCAATACCCGCACCGATCCGGCGCCTTCAAATTTTATGTCTACAGTTGTATCCCCATACCCGAGAGTGAATTTTTCCATTCCGGATTCTCCTTGTACTTCGCGCGGCGGGCTTTAAGCATAAATTCTCATGTGCCCGCGTTTAGATATAAGGTTATATTAACACACGGGCTTATTTTTAGGAAGGGGTTTGAATTTGCCGTATTTGTCAAAATCACCGGAAATACAAGTGATGAGACGATTGATACAGCGCCGTTCACGTGCTCCGCTGCCAATACCGCCGCCGAATTACTTGACATAATATACACAGTGGGGTATAATCCTTAGCAATAGCAACTAAACATATATAAATACTATGGTATTGAACGACTGTAAATATTTTAGGGACGAAGCAAAGGATAAGTATCTGATCGGCAGGCCGGGCGGATCCGGGTCGAAGGGGGCAATGCCTGCCAACGGGTATTTTGAGCAAAAGGAGAACCTGCATGAATATAAAATACATACTAAAACGGCTGCTTGTGGCTGTTCCGGTATTTTTCGGGATCATGCTCCTTGTATATATAATTTCATCCCTGGCGCCGGGAAGCCCGTTGGACGCCTTGCTTGCGGACCCCAAAGTGAATGCGGCCGAGCTGGAAAAGAGGCGGCTGGAGCTGGGCCTTGACCAGCCGGTGATCGTCCAGTATTTCACCTGGTTCAAGGAATTTCTGAACGGCAACCTGGGGTATTCCTACAGCACCCACCGGCTTGTGTCCGACATGATCAGGGAACGCGTAGGCATTACGGCCATTCTGGCCGGCACGTCCATCCTGCTCTCTTTGCTGGTGTCCCTGCCCATCGGGATAGTTGCGGCTTCAAAGCCGAACTCCCCCGGGGATTATTCCTCGAGAATCTTATCCTTTATTATGGTCGCCACTCCGAATTTTTTCATGGGCCTAATGCTGATTTATATATTTTCGGTCGTGCTTAAAATACTTCCCTCCGGAGGCATGTACGACACCTCTGGAACAAAGACAACGGCTTCCCTGCTGCGCCATATGATTCTCCCTTGCCTGGTTTTGTCCTTCCAGCACATCGGCAGCTGGGTGAGATACATCCGCAGCTGTATGCTGGAGGTGCTGCAGGAGGATTACATCCGTACCGCAAAGGCCAAAGGCTTGAGAAAATGGGGCGTCATTTTCCGGCACGGGATAAAGAACGCGCTTATTCCGGTCGCAGCCGTTGTCGGCATGTCCGTCCCCTCGCTTGTAGGCGGGGCGGTGGTTACCGAGCAGGTTTTCGGCTGGCCCGGCATAGGCACCCTGATGGTCCAGTCCATCAGAGCGAGGGATTACCCGGTTATTATGGGAATAACGGCCGTCGTGGCAATCACCGTGCTTGTGTGCAATATAGCCACGGATTTGCTGTACGGCGTGCTTGACCCGAGGATCCGATATGAATGACGAAGGTGGAATTATGATAGCAGCGGAAAAGGAAAAAAGCTACTCGGCATTCCGGGAAGCGTTATATAAGCTGAAGAGCCATAAAATGGCGGTCCTGGGCTTGAGCGTCTGGATAGCCGAGATTCTCCTGATGCTCCTCCTGCCGGTGATTTTCAACCTGCAGCCCAATGTCTCCGACCCTCTGGCGTTCAGGGCCGCGCCTAGCGCGCAGCATATCCTGGGGACGGATTCCATCGGGCGCGATTTGCTGGCAAGATTGATCTACGGCGGGCAGACCTCTCTGTTTGTCGGCATTGTATCTTCTTTGATCGGCCTGCTGATCGGGGTGCCGGTGGGGCTTTATGCGGGATATTACCGCGGGTGGGTGGAGGCCCTCATCATGAGGACTGCGGATGTAGCCATGTCCATACCCTCCATGATCCTTATCCTGGTGCTTGTTTCCGTGGTGGGGCCCTCCATTTGGTCCGTCACCATTGTGATCGGCGTTTTGGGCTGGACGCAATTTGCCCGGATTATCCATGCAAATGTACTGTCGGTCTCTCAAAAAGAGTATGTGGAGGCAGCCAGGGCAATCGGCGCTTCAAACCTTGAAATAATTTATAAGTATATTCTCCCGAATTCGTTTGCGCCGGTCCTGATCGCCGTTACCTTCCAAGCGGCGAACGCCATCATCATGGAATCGGCCTTGAGCTTTCTGGGCATGGGAGTCCAGCCGCCGCAGGCCAGCTGGGGGAATATGCTGTACGACGCCCAGTCCATCACGGTGCTGTCAAGCAAGCCGTGGGTGTGGCTGCCGCCTGGCATAGCCATCGTTATAACCGTCCTCAGCATCAACTTTTTCGGGGACGGGATACGGGATGTCCTCGATCCCCGTATTAAAATATAGTATCAACTTTGCTTTAAAATAAATAAAAAAAAGGAGCATTCCATTATGAAAAAAATCTCACTACTATCTCTAGCCGCAGCGCTCATACTCAGCCTGACGTTGAACGGCTGCTCTCAAAATCAGACCCCACCCGCCGGTTCCACCGCACAGGAGGCATCTTCATCCACCCAGGAGGCGTCCTCATCCTCCCAGCCGGCGGCAACGGAAAATGCGGGCCCGAAAAATGTTTCGGTCGCAATCGTAAGCGCATGGGATTCCATGATGCCGCTCAATACCAACAGCAACTACGGACAGCTCATTTACGACCAGATTTATGACCGCCTGGCGCAGGCCAACGGCGACGGCACCTTTTCACCGCGCCTTGCAAAAAGCTGGAAGGTAAACGAAACCTCCACAGCCGTCACCTTCCAGCTGAATGACAATGTAAAATGGCATGACGGCCAGCCCCTTACCGCCGCCGATGTGGTTTTCAGCTTTCAGCTTTATTCGGATCCCGAGGTGGAGGCGCTGAGCCGGTATACGCTTCAATACATCGCCGGTACTGACGATTCCGGCGCGGAGACCTCGAAGGATTCTATCGGCGTAGTCGCCAACGGGGATTACGAGGTAACGATCAATCTGAAAAGCCCGATATTTGCAGACACCCTGCTTACAAGCATCAACAGCGTATATATTATCCCGAAGCACATCTTTGAAGGGAAAACCGCCGCGGAAATCAACGCTCCCGACCTCTGGGCCAAGCCGGTCGGCTCGGGACCCTTCGTTTACGACAGCGAGATCAGCGGAGAAAGAATGGAGCTGGTCAAAAACGCGGACTACTTCCAGGGCGCGCCGGATATCGACCGCCTGACCATACGGGTCGTGGATTCCACCAACCTGCTGGCAGGCCTGATGAACGGTGAAATCGACATCGTAGGACTCGGGAATATCCCGCTGGACGATTGGGATCTTGCCAAGCAGCAGGGGAATATCACGACGCTTTCCATCCCTTCGACATCGTATCAGACCCTTATTTTAAACACCCAGAAGCCGTATCTGACGGAAAAGGTTCGTCAGGCGCTCAGTATGGCGATCGACAGGAACGTATTGGTAGACTCCCTGCTGAAGAAAGAGGGCGTGCCCATTATTACGCCGATTGCGCCTGTCAGTCCCTATTACAACAAGGACGTATCGGTATGGTATGACCCTGAAAAGGCAAAGCAGATCCTTAAAGACGAGAAATTCCCCTTCGACAAGACCATGACCTTCTTCGTGCCTACGGGGAATGTGACCCGCGAGCGCGCTGCAGCACTGATCGTCCAGGATTTTGAAAAGATCGGCGTAAAGACCCAGATCAAGCAGGTGGATTTCCCAACCCTGATGAACAACATGAGGGATGGCCTCCACGATTTCGGCATCATCGGCTCGGGAGGTACCCTCGACCCCAGCGAGAGCCGCCAGATGATCAGCCCCGACAGCAGCGTCAACTTCGGAAGGCTGACCAGCACCGAGCTGCAGGATATCATCGACCAGGGGACCGCGGCGCTCACCTTTGATACCCGCAAGCCGTTCTTTGACAAATACCAGGCGCGCATAAAGGAAATCGTCCCCATGGCATATCTTTTCACGACCAATACGCTGCTTGCTTATAACAAGCGCTTGAGCGGAGTTACGCCGGAAAACTTCAGCGCGCTCAATTGGGCTAGCTGGGAGTGGAAGGTCGCCAAATAGGGGCCGGATAATACTGTTACGGGGGAGAAAGCAGATTGGAGCCGATACTTTCAGTAGTTGACCTTAAAACGCAATTCACAACAAGGAAGGGGATCGTCACTGCGGTTGACGGCGTCAGCTTCACAATTGGCAAGGGGGAGATCCTCTGCATTGTGGGGGAATCCGGCTGCGGGAAAAGCACGGCTGCGCTCTCAGTCCTACAATTGCTGCCCCTGAACAGCCGTATTGCGCGAGGCGAGATACTGTTCGGCGGAAAGAACCTCGGAAAGCTTTCTCCCAACGAACTCAGCAGGATACGGGGAAACGAGCTTGCGGCAATATTCCAGGACCCGATGACTTCGCTCAACCCGACCCTGTCCATCGGGTTCCAGGTGACGGAGCCCTATATCATTCATCAGGGATATACGAAAAAAGCCGCATATGAGGCTGCGGTGGAAATTTTAAGAAAGGTGGGAATTCCCTCGCCCGAACGCAGGATGAGGGAATATCCCCACCAGCTTTCGGGAGGGATGCGCCAGAGGGTCATGATCGCCATGGCGCTCGCCTGCAAGCCGCGTCTGCTGATTGCGGACGAGCCGACCACCGCCCTCGACGTCACCATTCAGTCCCAGATTCTCGATTTAATCTATCAACTCAGGGAAGAGACCGGTACGGCCATTCTGCTGATTACCCACGACCTAGGCGTCGTTGCCGAAATAGCCGACAGCGTGCTCGTGCTGTATGCGGGAAAGAGCGTCGAATACGGGAAGGCGGACAGCATATTCAACCATCCGAAGCACCCCTATACACAGGGACTGCTCAAGTCGGTGCCGCGCCTGGATGACGATGCGGATACCTTTTACTCCATCCCGGGAGTCGTGCCCAACCACAGCGACTTGCCGGCAGGCTGCCGCTATTGGCCGAGGTGCCCGCTGGCAAAGGAGCTCTGCCGGAAGGAGCAGCCGGGGGATTTTCTTGTCGAGGACGTACGAGTAAACTGCTTCAGCTGCGGGGGGATAAAATGAGCGCGGACAAGCCGCCATTGATTGAGGTCAGACGCCTGACGAAGAACTTTACGATAAAAAGCAAATCTTTTAAAAAACGCCCGGCAACGGTACACGCGGTCGACAACGTCAGCTTCGCTATCAACGAAGGGGAGACGCTCGGGCTTGTCGGCGAGTCGGGGTGCGGCAAATCCACCCTGGGGCGCGCCATTCTGAGGTTGATTCCCGCGACCTCGGGCGAGGTCGTCTACAGAGGGGAAGACATCAATGGCTATCCGGATAAAAAAATGTGGCAGGCGCGTAAAAAGCTGCAGATCATTTTCCAGGACCCCTATAATTCACTGAATCCCCGGATGGTCGTCGAGGACCTGGTCGGCGCTCCGCTGGATATCTATAAAACCGTACCTCCGAAAGAGCGGCGGAGCAGGATCATATCCATGCTGGAGGATGTGGGCCTTGGAGAGCAGCATCTGCACCGCTATCCCCACGAGTTTTCCGGGGGTCAGCAGCAGCGGATCGGCATCGCCCGGGCGCTTATTCTCGAGCCTGAGTTCATCGTCTGCGACGAGCCGGTTTCGGCGCTCGACGTTTCGGTCAGGGCGCAGGTGCTGAATCTGATGCAGGAACTGCAAAAAAAGAGGGGCCTCACCTATCTTTTCATTTCTCACGATTTAAGCGTTGTAAGGCGCATCAGCAACCGGGTCGCGGTCATGTACCTGGGCAGGATCGTCGAAATCTCGGACAGGTACCGGCTTTACGGCAACCCGCTCCACCCGTACACGCAGGCGCTGATTTCCGCCATACCGATACCGGATACGAAGCATGTCCGTACCAGGCATGCGGCGACGGGCGACATCCCCAATCCCTTTGCGCCTCCCCCGGGCTGTCATTTCCACACCAGATGCCCTTATGCCGATGAGAGATGCAGGCAGTGCAGTCCCGAGCTTCAGGAGATTGATGAAAATCACTGGGTGGCGTGCCATTTTTCCGGAGCATTTGTCAAAAAGCTTTAAACCCGGTCAGTTCCGGCCTTCCGGATACATCCGGGCAACAGCGTTGATTTTAAATGAGCCGTAAGGGCGGCATGCCAGACTATTTTAGGAGAGGTCGAATGGATAAATTCACGTTCAAAACAAAGGGAGTTTGCTCAAAAGAAATCGTTTTTCGCATTGAAAACGGAAGATTGGCCGATGTCGCTTTTTTAGCGGGATGCAGCGGCAATCTCCAGGGGATCAGCAAGCTGGTGGAGGGAATGCCCGTTGGGGATGCCATAAAAAAATTAAGAGGCATCGACTGCGACGGCAGAGGTACATCCTGTCCCGACCAGCTTTCAAAGGCGCTAGAGGAAGTATTGGACAAAATTAGGGATAAAGCGGCCGGTTAATGGTCTATTTACAGGCAAATACAAAACGAAAAATTATAAAGCACTGCTGGAAACACCTAAAGGCCCGATTCTATCGGGCCTTTAAACATTGCAGGGCAGTTTGCCGGCCTTTCCATTAACGGCATGCTTATGCCTGCCGCCATCATAATTACAAACGCGCGCGGGTGACAAAAAGGAAGATATAAACATAATATAATCATATTATAATCATCGGTTTCCTTTTATTATGAAATGCAAATACAATTCCGGGAGGTTGATTATGAGTAATATAGCGCTGCAAATAGAGCGTGTCGCTGCCGGGCCGATAGCCCAAGGCGGCAACGTAATTTTTGATACAACGGTGTTTTCAAGCGGCAATATAAGCTACAACAGCGTAACAGGCGTTATAACCTTCATTGAGGCAGGGAGATACGTTATCAGCTGGTGGGTGGCAACTCAAACGTCAACGTCGTCTATTGGCATTGTATTTGCCCTCTCTTCCTCACAAGGCGATTTTCTGGAGGGCGACTCGCCTTCCAAAACGGGTGAAGTCGTGGGCTTCGGTATTGTTGAAGTGGCTGCGGCTCCCGTGACGCTTTCGCTGGTGAATGCGGGCAACGGCATGTCCGTTTATTCTTCCATAGTACCGGTAAAGGCCGTACTTGTGGTAGTGGAGGATGATATTGTCACCGGGACGACCGGAGCTACAGGGGCGACCGGCCCGACCGGGACGACCGGAGCTACAGGCGCAACCGGCCCGACGGGCGATACCGGGGCCACCGGGGCGACAGGGGTGACAGGCCCGACAGGCGACACCGGAGCTACAGGCGCAACCGGCCCGACAGGCGACACCGGAGCGACTGGAGCAACCGGCCCGACGGGCGATACCGGGGCCACCGGGACAACCGGCCCGACAGGCGACACCGGAGCCACCGGGGCGACGGGCTCGACAGGCCCAACAGGCGACACCGGAGCGACCGGGGCGACCGGGGCGACGGGCCCGACAGGCGACACCGGAGCTACCGGAGCAACCGGCCCGACAGGCGATACCGGGGCCACCGGGGCGACAGGCCCGACAGGCGATACCGGAGCGACCGGGGCGACGGGCCCAACAGGCGACACCGGAGCTACCGGGGCGACGGGCCCGACAGGCGACACCGGAGCTACCGGAGCAACCGGCCCGACAGGCGATACCGGGGCCACCGGGGCGACAGGCCCGACAGGCGATACCGGGG
>JAEZJL010000182.1 GCA_023415815.1 Bacillota bacterium
CCAACGGGGCGCAGATAAGAAAGGGGGCCTCCGACGCAATCCGGAAATTTGTTGAAGAGCTGGGTGGAGCCATCCCTGATGATCTGGAAGCCGTAGCAGCCATAATATCCAAAGCCGGCGGGACGCCTCTGGCCGTATGCGTGGACAGGGAAATATTCGGGGTCATTTACCTTAAAGACACCATAAAGCCGGGGCTCGTAGACCGCTTTGCAAGGCT
Organism: Bacillota bacterium; assembly: GCA_023415815.1. Lineage (GTDB taxonomy): Bacteria > Bacillota > Clostridia > Acetivibrionales > DTU013 > JAEZJL01. The sequence continues at coordinate 218 of JAEZJL010000182.1, forward strand.
GAGGCAGATCGGTATCAAGACCATTATGTGTACGGGCGACAACCCTCTGACCGCCGAGACGATTGCGAGAGAAGCCGGCGTCGACGAATTTGTAGCGGAGTGCAAGCCCGAGGAAAAAATCAATGTTATTAAAAGAGAGCAGTCCGAGGGAAAGCTCGTCGCAATGACCGGGGACGGGACCAACGACGCTCCCGCACTGGCCCAGGCTGACGTGGGGCTTGCAATGAACAGCGGGACGCAGGCGGCCAAGGAGGCGGCAAATATGGTGGACCTGGACTCCGACCCGACCAAGATCATCGAAGTGGTCGAGATAGGCAAGCAGCTTCTTATAACAAGAGGCTCGCTTACTACCTTCAGCATAGCCAACGATGTGGCCAAATATTTTGCGATCATTCCGGCAATGTTCACGCTGGCGATACCGCAAATGCAGGTATTGAACGTCATGGGGCTTGCGACGCCCATGAGCGCGATATTGTCCGCTTTAATATTCAATGCCGTAATCATTCCGCTGTTAATACCGATTGCCATGCGCGGCGTAAGGTATAAGCCCATGAGCGCTACGGCCATCCTCGCGCGGAACATGGCGATATACGGTTTAGGCGGCGTGCTTGTGCCCTTTGCCGGGATCAAGATAATAGACCTGGCGATAAATCCGCTGCTGAAGGTTTTAAACCTGGATTGAGGAGGAATACATTGTGAAGACGTTTATCAGAGCCATTACTTTAAGCATAGCCTTATTGCTGATATGCGGGATCATATACCCGCTGGGGATGACCGGCCTGAGTCAGCTTATCTTCCACAGGCAGGCAAACGGCAGTATCGTCGAGTATGACGGAAGGCCCGTTGGCTCGGAGCTTCTGGGGCAGGCTTTTTCCGATACGAGGTTTTTCCACGGCAGAGTGTCCGCATATAATTATAACACGTATGAAGAGGAGGACATCAAGCCGGACAAAGACGGAAAGACCGTATATCCGGGCGTCAGCTCCGGCTCGGCAAACCTTGCGCCCTCCAACCCTGCGCTGGCGGACAGGGTTAAGACGGATATGGACGCATTTTTGAAGGCCCATCCCGGCGTCAAAAAAGAAGATATACCCGCGGACCTCCTGACAAGCTCGGGGTCGGGGCTTGACCCCCATATCAGCCCGGAGGCGGCTGAAATACAGATTCCGGCTATTTCGGAGGCAACGGGCATAAGCGGGCCGGAGCTTGAAAAGATCGTAGCCGAGTATACGGAAGGAAGACAGCTGGGACTCTTCGGTGAACCGAGAGTAAATATTCTGAAGGCCAATATGGAAATTGCAGGCCGTCTGAAATAAAGAAGCGGCGGGTCCGAGGCCCGCTTGTAAAAGGGGTTGTTTAAAATGGGAAAAGAGGTCGTTTTTATGAGCATTCTTGAAAGCATAGGTCTTATCTCGATAAGTCTGCTGCTGCTTTATATATTTAAAAAAATCTTTGAATGCCTTTCGGAAAGAACAGATTATCAGGCAGACGGCAGGGTTTATAAAGCAGCCGGAGAATTCGCCCGGGGGGCGTCTTCCGACGATATCAGAAGCGTTCTGGCAAACTGTATTGATTTTGACGAGAGGGACGCCGAGGAAATTTTATCACGGGCGCTTCCTCACAGGGCCGACGGAGACGGCGGCTACGGCGCATTTTTAAAGGCTGTCAATGAAGCGCTGGGTGAGGACGTCTACGGCGAACCGCGCCGGGCGCATTAAAAAGGCTGCCTGAAATTATGTAAAATTAATGTTTAATGTATTGTCGACAGCTCTTTCTTTATTTCTGGCGCCAGACTATAATAGAGGGTATGGGAGGGGTTTATGTGATTTCTGCATTTAATATAATCGGAGCGCTTCCGGCCATAATACTTGTGGCGGCAGGCCTGTTGATCAAGTATAAAAAAGCTTACTGGCTTATATCGGGATATAACACAATGTCGGCCGAAAAGAAAAGCAAGGTTGATTTCGAAGGGCTTGGAAAGCTCATGTCAAACATGTGCTTTGCGCTGGCCGCGATCATTTTCGTTTCCATGACGCTCATATCCTTTAAACAAACGCTTTTAGGCGGCAGCTTTTTTGTATTTTTGATCCCCGTAATCATCTATACCCTGATTAAAGCTCAAAAATATGACGGAAATGCCGTGGACGCCCAGGGGAGGATGAAACCAAAGGCCAGGGTCTCGCTCGGCTTGATTATCGGTCTATTGGCGGCGGTAACGATAGGAGTGGGCGTAATGCTTTATTTCAGCGCGAAGCCTACGGAATATACCCTGCAGGACGGGGCCTTAAAAATATCAGGCATGTACGGTCAGACAGTGCAGGTGTCCGAAATAAAAAATCTGGAGCTCAGGGAGAGCATCCCGGATATTGTTTTCAAAAGCAACGGCTCCGGGTTGGGGAACAAATGCAAGGGTTACTTTAAGCTCAGGGACATAGGAGAGGTAAAGCTGTTTGTAGACCTGTCGAAATCTCCTTATATCTATTTTGAGAACGGCGCGGAAAAAATAATTCTGAATTGTGAGGACAGCGATAAAACAAAAGAGCTTTACGAGGCTTTGAGCGAAGAATTGAAAAGCCGTTAATCCGCCTTCCTGCGCTGCCGGGCCTATCTGCCTACATGTTGGGAATGACATGGAGTTCAATGTTTTTGGCCTTTTTGAGCAATTTTGCCACGGTCGAGCCCCTGACTACCGTTTCAAGCTTTGTACGCGTGGAATGCCCTATGATGATCTGGGTTATATGCCTTTCCCCGGCGAATTTCAAAAGCTCTCCGGAAACGCTTTTTCCCGTGAGCATCACGGTTTCCGCCCCCAATTGCCTTGCAAGCTGAAAGTAGCTGTCGAGCGTCTGCCTGTCTTTCGGCGAAAGCCTGGGAGCGAATCGGTGGGTACAGTCAACGCTTACAACCACCCATTCGCATTTATACCGCTTTGCGATTCTTGCGCCGCGCCTGATAAGCTTTTTGGCGGACATGCCGGGGCTTATGCTGACCATGACCCTTTCAACGGTACGCCAGTTATCCCGGATGCCGTGCTCCTTCATGTATTCTTCCAGGTCCTCGTCCACTTCCTCGGCGGTCTGCCGCAGGGCCAGTTCCCTCAATGCGTTGAGGTTGCCCTTCCTGAAAAAATTTTTCAGGGCCTGGGGCACTTTTTCCATATTGTAGACATTCCCGCGTTTCAGCCTGTTTTGGAGAGCGTCGGGAGTTATATCGACGACCACCACCTCGTCGGCTTTTTCCACAATGTGGTCGGGAATGGTTTCCCTGACGGAAATCCCGGTGATTTGCCTGACAACGTCGTTCAGGCTTTCCATATGCTGAATGTTCAAGGTCGTTATAACATTGATCCCGCTGCAGAGGATCTCTTCGACGTCCTCATAGCGCTTTGCATATCTTGAGCCGGGAACGTTCGTATGTGCGAGCTCGTCCACAAGGACAATCTGCGGCTTGCGGGCGATCACGGCGCCGGTGTCCATTTCTTCCATGACCACGCTGTTGTATTCTATCTTTTTTCTCGGTATGACCTCCAGCTCGCCGATCTGCTTATCCGTTTCCTCTCTTTGGTGGGCTTCGACGTAGCCAATTACAATATCCTGGCCTCTTTTGAATCTCCGGTTGCCCTCATTCAGCATCGAATATGTTTTGCCGACGCCCGGTGCATATCCTATGAAGATTTTCAATTTCCCTCTCGTTTCGCGGCCGCACTGCTTCAAGGCTTCTTCAGGAGTAATCCTTTTCAGTTCGTCACTCATATCTGTCACCCCAGCATCCTTTTGAAAGCTTCTTCGTCAATCACCTTCACGCCCAGCTGCAGCGCCTTGTCCAGCTTGCTTCCCGCCTCTTCTCCGGCCAGCACGTAATCGGTCTTCTTCGAAACGCTGCCCGAGGTTTTGCCGCCGAAGCTCTCTATCAGCTCGCCCGCCTCCGCCCTGCTGTATGTGGGAAGCGTCCCGGTGAGCACGAAGGTCATGCCGGCGAACCTGTTGTCCTCAAGCTTTTTCCTGCCTGCGCTTTTCAGGTTCACTCCCGCCGCCCTGAGCTTTTCGACGGTGTCGAGCGTCTGCTCCTGTCCGAAAAACACAACGACGCTTTTAGCGGTTATCTCACCGAACTCGTTTATTTTTACGATATCCTCTGCACCGGCCCGCATAAGCTCGTCCAGACTTTCAAAATTTTCAGCCAGGAGCTGCGCCGCTCTCAACCCGATATTCCTTATTCCGAAGCCGTATATCAGCCGGTCGATGTTGTTCTGTTTCGACCTGTCGATCGAAGCCAGAAGGTTTTCAACCGATTTTTTTCCCATCCGCTCCATACCGATGAGCTCGTCCTTTTGGCTGTGAAGGTAATAAAGGTCCGCAATGCCCTTTATGAAGCCGCCGTCCAGGAGCGTCTTCACTATGGCCGGCCCCAGCCCGTCGATATTCATTGCGTCCCTTGACGCGAAGTGCTCAATACTTCTCGAAAGCTGGGCGGGACATTCTATGCCCACGCACCTGTAGGCTGCCTCCCCTTCCTCGCGGATGACCTGCGAGCCGCACACGGGACATTTGTCGGGCATGGTGAATTCCCTTTCCTCTCCGGTGCGCTTTTCAAATACAACCTCGACGACCTCTGGAATGATATCTCCCGCCTTTTGCACCCAGGCGGTATCTCCGATGCGTATCTGCTTTTCCGCTATATAATCCATGTTGTGGAGCGTAGCCCTGGAAACCGTCGTGCCAGCCAGCCTTACCGGCTCCAGTACGGCGTTGGGCGTCAGCACTCCCGTGCGCCCCACATTGACCCATATCTCCTTTATGAGCGTCTGCTTCTTTTCCGCCGGATACTTGAAAGCAGCCGCCCAGCGGGGAGTCTTCGTCGTGGTGCCCAGCAGCTCTCTCTGCGCCAGCGAATTGACCTTCACGACTGCGCCGTCGATCTCGAAGGCGAACTCTCCCCTGTTATCGCCGATCCGTTCAACTTCCTCGACGACCCCGGCGATGTCTGCGCAGATCCTGTAGTCGGGGCTGACCTTGAAGCCGAGCCGCTTCATATACTCAAGCGACTCCGAATGCGAACCGATGACTTTCCCCTCGACCCTCTGTATATTGAACACAAATATATCCAGCTTCCTCCTGGCGGCTATGCGCGGATCGAGCTGGCGCAGCGAGCCTGCGGCCGCATTCCTGGGATTCGCGAACAATTGCTGCCCAAGCTCCTCCTGTTCTTCATTGACCTTCTCAAAATCCTTTTTGGATATGAAAACCTCTCCGCGCACCTCGATAAAAGGAACCGGTTCCTTCAATAAGAGAGGTATGGATTTTATCGTCCTGAGGTTTTGCGTGATATCCTCGCCTACAAAGCCATCGCCCCTTGTCGAGCCCCTTATGAACCTGCCGTTTTCATATTCGAGGGATACAGACAGGCCGTCGATTTTCTTTTCGACCACATACTCAAGCTCATTGCCCACCGCATCCCTCACCCGCTGGTCAAAGGCAAAAAGCTCCTCCCTGCTGAAAACATCGTTAAGACTCTGCATCTGGACCGAATGCTCCACCTTTACAAAGCCCTCAAGCACCTGGTCGCCTATCCGGCGCGTGGGCGAATCCGGCGCTGCCAGATTCGGTCTTTCGGCTTCAAGATCCTCCAGCTCCCTGTACAGCGCGTCATATTCATAATCGCTGATTTCGGGGTTGGCCTCGACATAATATCTTGTATTGTGATAGTTAATGATTTTCCTCAGCTCATTGATTCTTTCCGCAATATCCATCCTGCTCATACCTCCGGTGAGTGTCAATTCAATGGTCACGTCTTCTTTCTTCTGCCCGCGGGCTTTGGTCTTATTACGACCGCATACATTGCCGCCACGGCTATTGCAAGCCAGATCAGGCCCCAGATCATGGCGGGAATGTGCGTCATTTGCTCAAGCTGTACCGCGTCCGTAACGGGCTGCACGGTCTTCCAGCCCTGTATCCAGTGAAGCCTCAAGTTCAACTGCAGCAGTATCGTATCTACAAAGGTATCATAGACGGCGTAGGCTGCGCTCGCAATGCCCAGGATATCGATGACCCAGTCGTTGAGCTTCTCATTGCGCAGCATATAGAGAATGAGCACGAAGCCTGCAAATATCGCCGAATATATGATGGTAAAAGCTGATTGACCGTAAGCGATGGACACGATGAGAAGCAGTATCGCCGCCGTACCGAGCAGAAACTTTTTAAAAGCCGTCCTTTTCAGCAACAGAATCAGCAGCGCGAAAAGCACGCTCCCCAGATAACCGCCGTTTGCGATGAGAAAGGCCGAAAGGTCGTTCTTCGGCAGGGTGAGCGCATACCCGCTCTCATCTAGATTGATCCGCAGGCCCTTTATTCCATACCCGAAAACGGCAGCCATCAATGTGTGCCCCAGCTCGTGAAGAAAAACCGCAAACAGCTTGAGCGGCTTTATTATAATGGTGTTCCAGAGGATCACGACCGCCGCCAGAATAATCAGGTATCTCCCCGTCTGCTTCATACCAAACCCCCATTAAAATAAGTAAAAGGGACAACCTTCTCCCTTAAAACCCGCTTCCTGCAAGGGTGTATCCCTTCACACTTTCAAAAAGGGATATACCTTATACCCGATAAAGCCTACTTCCTGCAAGGGTGTGTCCCTTCACACTTTCAAAAAGGGACATACCTTCTCCCCCAAAACCCGCTTCCATGCAAAGGTGTGTCCCTTCTCACTTTCAAAAAGGGACATACCTTATACCCAATAAACCTACTTCCTGCAAAGGTGTGTCCCTTCTCATTATACCCTCCCCAAGGAAAAAAATAAAGCTTTTCCCATGCCCGGGCGTGCCAAAGGAATCGTCCCTCCGACACGTTACAGCCCGGAAGATTTACTGGACATATCGGTTGACATCGTCAAGGGTTATCCCCTGGTGCAGGGCTATATTAAGGCCGTTGGCTATGACCTTTGCGACTTTTTCCACCACCTCATCAATTTCCTTCGGCGTGACAATGAGGTTCCCCACATAAGGATTCAGCACCTCCTGTATCATCCGGTATTTCTCGTCCCTGTCGATGCTCTTCATCATATTGTAGAATTCAGTGCCTTTGGGCGCCTGCCCTATCATGCTGTCTAGCACGAGGTCGATGGTATCGTTGGCCATCGTAGCCGCATCCACGACGGTCGGTACCCCAATCGCAATAACCGGTATCCCAAGAGTCTTTCTGGAAAGCTCCATCCGCTTGTTTCCCACGCCCGAGCCCGGGGATATTCCGGTATCGGCTATTTGTATCGTGGTGTTCACCCTGTCCATTTTTCTTGAGGCAAGGGCGTCGATGGCTATTATACAGTCAGGCCGAATCCTGTCCACTATACCCCGTATGATCTCTCCGGTCTCTATGCCCGTGATGCCAAGAACTCCGGGCGAAACCGCACAAACCGGTCTGACGCCGTCGTCCACCTGCTCGGGAACATACTCGAGCAGATGCCTGGTCACCATCACGCTGGACACCACCTTGGGTCCAAGCGCGTCCGGAGTCACATTCCAGTTGCCCAGGCCGACAATCAGTATCGTCGATTTCTCGCCAAGCTTCAATATACCGGCTAGCTCTTGAGCCAGCGCCTTGCAGGTGTTTTCGTACAATTCCTGGTTGTTATGCCTCAGCTCCGGCACCTCAAGAGTGACATAGTTGCCCATGGGCTTTCCGACTGCCTTTTCCCCGGCGGGTGAGGTTACCCTTACCCTTGTTATTTTTATATTGCTGTCGCCCGCATCCTCGGTGACGATACCCGGAATATCGCCCGGCGTCCCTTCCTTTGCCGCCTGCTCCCGTATCAGCTCATGAGCTTCAAGCGTCAGATCCGTCCTTATACTTCTGCCCGATTCCATTAAATCATTCCCTCCCGTATATTTGTCGGGTTTATTTTAGCCACATTACGCCGAAAAAATGAGTTTGCGGTTTAAAAGCCATTTTATGAGCATCATTTCCCTTGCTTTTTTAACTTGTTCATGGTAGAATAGTCGATGTTGATTTTAAAACGCAGGAGGTGAAAGATTTGCCAAACATAAAATCCGCTATTAAAAGAGTGGAAGTTACCAAAACAAAAACTGCAAAGAACACGATTAAAAAGTCGGCTTTGAAAACTGCCGTTAAAAAGTGCAGTGAAACGATAGAGAAAAAAGACGCAACAGCTTCCGATGTTTTAAACGCAACCGTCAGCATCATCGACAAAGCGGCCGCCAAGAACATTCTGCACAAGAACACGGCTGCCAGAAGGAAATCAAAGCTTGCAAAGGCATTGAACACTTCAAAGAAAGCTTAAAAACGCAAAAGCAAAAAACGTACACAGGTACGTTTTTTTATTTTGCGCGGCCTTTATTTCGCTTTTCTTTTTCCTGAGGCTTCAACGACCTCAAGCCGCTTGTCCTGGGAATTGAGCGACAATGCCAGATAGTCCAGTTTGTTGTCGATCGCATTCAATCTTTCGGAATGCTCCTGAAGCAGCGCTGTATTGCCAAACGAGCTTTCATGAAGGGATTGGAGATTGGCTTTTATATCGTGCTCAAGAATTGACTCTATTTTGCCCAGCCTTGAATCGCTTTCCTTTCTGAATCCAAGCATCACTCCTGTGAACCCGGTCATGTCTTCCTTGAACTCATTTATGTCTTCAGTAAAACCAGTCATATTCTCCTTGAACTCGGTCATATCCTCTTTGAAGCCGATCATCTCTCCCTTGAACCCGATCATCTCTCCCTTGAACCCGATCATATCCCTTCTGAACTCATTCATGTCCTTGCGGAATTCTATAAATTCACCGTGTATTTTAGTTAAAATTTCAAAGGTTTTATCTTCCATTAAATACTATCCTCCTGCATTTACAAATTATAACATATCGCAAAACCATATTGAAGGTTTCGCTCGTCCAAATCCGGCCTTTTACTTTGAAAACTCTATGATGAGCAGCTCTGCGGCGGAGCGGTCGTCGATCCGTCCGGTCTTTACAGCCAAATCCAGCTCCAGGCAGGTTTCAACGGCCTTTTTGAGCCTGGCCTGCGAGAAGTTCGAGGCCTGCCTGAGAATCTTCCCGGCGATATAAGGCGACATGCCCATGCGAGAGGCGACCTCACCGGGACCGCAGCCCTCTTCCTGCAGCAGCCTGATCTGAAGTATCTGCCTGAACTGCCTTGCGATCATGAAAAGGATTTTCGGCACAGGCTCTTTTAAAATGATCATGTCGTTCAAAAGCCCGAGTGCCCTGGAGCTTTTCTTTTCCGCTATCGCGTCGGTCAGGTCGAAAATCCTGCTTTTGATGGACTTCGTACACACCTTTTCGATGTCTTCGGAGGTTATCCTTTGTCGGCCTTCGGTGTATGCCGTCAATTTTTCTATTTCATTGAGTATTTCAGTCATCCCCTGCTCGCAGTTCTCTACCAGCTTCGCTGCGGTGTCCGGGTCTATCTCTCTGCCCGAGGCCTTGAATTTCCTTGAGGCCCACCTTATCAATTCGTCCGGCTTCTGGTAATCAAACTCAACCGCAAGCCCGTGCTTTTTCACGATCTCCAGGGCTTTGAGCCGCTTGTCGGCCTCCGCCTCGTAAAATATCAGACAGACATGTCCGGGCAAATCCTGCAAAAACGCCGAAAGCTCGTCGCCCTGTCCCTGCGTCCTGGCCTTTTTCGTGTCGCCCTCCTTCTTTTTCGGCTTGAAAAGCCCGGAGTTCTTTACGATCACCATCTTCCTGTCGGAGAAGACAGGCAGCGTCTCACAGTAGTCGGTCAGCTTCCTCAGCTCCTGCTTGCCTTCCAGCACGACCCTGTTCAAAGCCTTGAGCTCCTCGGAGAGCAGGATCTTCTCCAGGCTTTCCACATAATATTTTTTAAGAAACTCCTCGGGCCCGTAAAAGAGGTACAGCTTCCTTATTTTTTTATTTTTAATATCATCTTTTAGCATCTCAAGGCTCATAACACAATTACCCGCCTTCCCTGACCGTCCCCGTCAGCCTGATGTCCCTGCCGCGGCTTGTGAGGACGACCGCGCCGCACTCATCCGTCCTGAATATCCGCACGCCCTCGTCCTTCAGCGACTCCAGCGTTTCAGGCGAGGGGTGCCCGAAATTGTTCCTGCCCACGCTGATAACGGCGGACACAGGGCCGACCTGCTCCAGAAATTCTCTCCCTGTGGAGGTGGACGAGCCGTGATGGCCTATCTTTAATACCTCCGCAGCCAGATCCGCTCCGCTTTCCAGCAGCTCCCCCTCGGCCTCCGCCTCCGCGTCACCGGTGAAAAGTATATCGGCGTCGCCGTAATGTAATTTTAACACTAATGAGGTATTATTTAAAGATGTTTCGGGCGTTTCAAGCTCAGGCGAGGGACTCAGCACGTCAAAGCAAGTTTCCCCGTCGAGCTTTATGACGTCGCCCCTCTCACATCTGTTAACCCTTATACCTTTGCTGCCGGCCAGCTCCAGAAGCTTTTCAAACCCCTCGTCATCCGCCGTCAAGGGGATGATAAGGCTGCCGACCCTGAACTGCTCAAGAGCGGTGAGCAAGCCCTGGGTATGGTCGGAATGCCCGTGCGAGGCTATGACGGCGTCCAGTGCGGTCACGCCCTTATCCAGAAGAAAGGGAGCTATCACGGATTCCCCGACCTTGGACGCGGCGTTCGGATCGGTGCTTCCACCCCCGTCAAGAAGTATGTTTTTACCTGTACAGGTCCTGATGAAGGCCGAATCGCCCTGGCCCACGTCGAGAAAAATCACCTCCAGCTTACCCGGGACCAGGAATGAGACCGTTATAATCAGGGCCGACAAGCCAAGCGCCGCACCGGCATACGCAGGCCTGAGCCTGATATTTTTCAGAGGCTTATACCAGAGCAGGAACCACAGGACAATATAATACGGAATTATGACGGCCAATGAGGGCGTGACCGTCCTGATCGAGGCAAAAGGCAGCGCTGAGGATATTTTGGTGACGTACAGTATCGCGCTCAGGAGCACACAGTTTATATATCCTATCAGCTGGGAAAAAACGATGTTTATCTGCCCCAATATGGCCATGAACATCCCCAGTATTGTCACGAACTCCAAAAGCGGTACGACAAGCAGATTTGAAAGCACCGAGATCAGCGATACCCTGTTGAAATATGCGAGCGTTATCGGCAGCACCCCGAGCTGCGCCGAAAGCGTAGCGGCGAGGACGGCCGCGACGGCGGACGGTATGAATCTGCAGGTAAGCAGCTTTTTAATGTTCCCGTACAGCATGACTATCGACAGGGTTGCGGCAAAGGAGAGCTGAAAGCCGATGTCAAACAGCATGTAGGGGCTGCATATCAGAAGCAGTACGGCTGCAAAAGCAATTGTCGTATAAACGTCGGTTTCCCTGTCGAGCATTTTAGCTATAAGAATCACGGACGCCATAACAACCGCCCTTAGAACGGAAGGCTCGAAGCCGGTAATGAATATGAAAAAGAGCAAAAAGGCCATGGTGAGCAAGCCCGAGGCTTTGTTCCCAAGCCTCAGCCTTTTGAACAGAAAGGCCAGAGGTATGATCAGAAATACCACGTTCGCCCCTGAAACTGCCATAATGTGCGTAAGGCCGGCGTCGCTGAAGGCGTCGGCAACCTCCGGCGACAGTCCTTCGCGATAGCCGATGAGCATGCCGTTGAGTAGTCCGGCTTGCTGGCGCGGGAGGCTTCTGTCGATGACGCTCACTATTCTGCCTCTGGCTGCCTGCCCGGCTTTGACAATAAATGAAGCTTTTTCACCCGGGCCTTTGGTAATGCCGCCGGAGACAAAGACAGAGGCCGACACGCCCTTTTGCGCAAGATACCTTCTGTAATCGAAGCCCCCGGGGTTCCTCACGCCCTGCGGCAGTGTCAGGCGGCCGGTAAATGTGAGCTCGCTTCCGTATTCGTAAAGCTTCATACCCTCTGTTTTCACCATATTCAGAAGCAGTCTGCCGCCCGCAGCTTTTCTTCCGTCTCCGGCCGCTAGCTCCGTTACCCTGAAAATATAGGTAACCCTCGAATCCTTTATATCCGGCGCAGAGGCTGTAAAACCGTTCACGGTCACCGTTTCATTGCCGAATTCATTGAACCTGCCGCTGTTGACCCTGTCCATTAGCAAGTACTCGGACGCTCCGAGAGCGCAGAAAAATAAGATGCCAAGAGGAATATAAAGCCTGTCTCTGAATGCGCCGCCCAACGCATACAAAAGGGCGGAAAGCAGCAGCAGGAAGCCAGCGGCGAAAAGTGCCGAGCCTGTCAGGCAAGCAGACAGTATACCGGTTATCAGCGCCAGACAGAATGCGACCAGCGGTCTTTTGAATATCATCGACAAAATATTTTCTTTCATGCCGATGATTATACATTATTTTGTAATTAAAGTAAATATTTTGAATTATAATTTTCAGGATACAAAAAGGCACCCGGAACCGGATGCCTCGATTGATATCGTTATTTAATTTCCGTACGTATTTTAAGGCCTATTACCCTTATTTCAATCGTCCAGGTATCTTCTGGCGCCCATGAACTGCTTGTTGTAGGTGCCGGTATTGAGTTCGCTGATAATCACCTTGCGGTTATACGAGGATGCGTGTATAAACTTTCCGCTTCCTATATAGATGCCAACATGCTCTATATGGTTCAAGCCGCCGTTGGTATCGAAAAATACCAGATCGCCCGGCTTCAGCGCGGAACGTTTTATCTTCGTGCCATTAGCGCCCTGACTGTCGGAGGTCCTCTCCAGCCCTATGCCGAAATGCTTGTAGACATACAGTGAAAAGCCGGAACAATCGAATCCTTTCGCCGAAGAACTGCCGTAAACATATTTGACGCCCAGGAACTTCTTCGCATATGCAACGATCTGCTGACGTACATCCGAATCTTTTTCGTCCTTTGCAGCCTCATCGTCTTCAACGGATTCGGCCGCAGGCGCTACAGGCGTTTTTACCTCGTCGGTGACGCCCCTTGATACGGTATCGGATTTTTCCGTGACAAAATCACGGCTTATCCATCCGTACCTGTCCTCGTCGATCTGAATCCTGTACCATTCCTCTTTGCGCTCAAATATGCTGACCTTCGCGCCCTTGTCCAATTTCTGCAGGACTTCTGAGGAGGTGTCAGGTTTACTTCTTACATTTACATCATTTCCCTTTACGGCGCCCGAGGCTATCGCCACATCTCTGACGGTCAGGTACTGGCTGAATATCCAGCCCTCCGCGTCATTGCTTTTCACCTTGTACCAGTCGCCCTTTTCTTCTAATACGGATACTTTTGCCCCATCGGATAGTTGATTGAGAACTTTTGCGGAAGTGTCCGGCGTCGCCCTGAGATTGATAGAATCGCCTTTTACGGTACCAATACTGGCGGCTTCCGCGTCTACCACGCCCACAAGCAGGAACACCAGTACCAGCGTTGCGGGCAGGGCAACCAAAAGTTTCTTAATTCCCTGCATTGAGTCCTCCTATATTTTGCTTCCGAAGTTAGCTGTCGGGTTCGGGTAATAGGATCACCCTACTATGCAGAACAGACCGGAGCGTAAACACCCCTCTGCCCTGAACAGATTAACCCCTTTTGTGGTTCCTCCGTACCCCTTTGCAGGGGATTCAGCATTATTGACCGGCATGAAATCTTTACCAGTGCACGACTATTATACCTTTATAAAAAATGTTTGTCAAATAAGAAAAATAAAAAGAGCCCGCGTTATGTAAACTCAATCCATCCCTATAGCCTTATATGCTCTTATGCATGATGATTATGCCGTATTCCTCACCGTTGAAAAGCTTATGCTTTTCAAGCCTGCTTATTTCCCTGAAGCCGTTCTTTGTCCAGAATCTCCTGCCGCCCGTATTTTTGTCGACTACGGACAGCAGGCAGTCGGTTGCGTGGCCCGCTTCCTTCATATGCCTCAGCAGCAGCCCGGCAGAGCTGCTCCCAAGTCCCCGGCCCCTTTGCTCGACGGCGATTGTCAGCAGCTTTATCCATACGACGCTGCCGGACAGGCTTCCTATCATGATTCCCACAAGTCTGACGTCGGAGCTTCTGTATATTCCAAGAAAGAATTCCTTTTCGTTCACGGCGATATCATCGAATTTTTCTTCAAGGCTCTCCTGCGTGATCCCCCGGTCTGTTCCGGTGGCGTACCTGTAGCCCTCGCCCGCATTATACCAGTCGAGCACGCGGCAAAGGCTTCCGCGCTCCATGCTTTTCAGGGTTATTGAGCTGTTTTTGATGCATATGCTGAACGTAATCCGCACCCCTGCCCGAATTTATTTAATATAGATGTCCAATTCCGTTTGCCGTATAGATAGCATATATTCAACAAACGCCCTCTTTTATCCTGCTTTTCGAGAAAATCCGGCGCTTTAGTCCAGCTCCAGCTCCCTAACAAACCTGTCCGCCGCAGCCGAGAGCCATACGTTTTTCAATTTTACAAAGCCAAGGCTTCTTGAGGGTATCTTTTCGCTGAGTCTTATTTCAAAAATCGTCCCCTTGGCAAGCTCTTCCTCTGCAAAATTCCTTACGACGCATGAAATCCCCAGTTCCCTTCTGGCAAACTGCACCAGGAGGTCGCTGGTCGCGAGCTCTATTTCCGGAGTCAGGACGCAGCCGTGTCCCCTGGCAAAGGCGTCGATATACCTCCGCGTGCTCGTAGCCTTCTCGAGCAGGAGGACGGGGTAGGAGCAAAGCTCCTTCAGGGATATTTCCCGTTCCGAAAGCTCCCTGTACCTTCCGCCTGCGATAAAACAGTCGCGTATCTCCATGCACTCGGTCACCAGCAGGCTTTCGTCCTCCTCCAGCGGAAGGCTTACCACTCCGAAGTCTATGCTCCCCTTCTTTAAAAGACGGATGGTCTCGGGGGTCGCACCGTTCGTAACATGCAGCCTTACTCCCGGATATCTCCTGTGAAATTCCTCGAGGTACGGCAGCAGGTAGTACTTGCAGGTCATGTCGCTTGCGCCTATATTGATTTCTCCGCTTATCAGGTTTTTCATCTCGGAGAACTTTTTTTCACCCGAGGCGATGAAATTGACGGCAGGCTCGATGTATTTAAGAAGCGCCTCCCCTTCCGCGGTGAGGCTTATCCCTTTCTGCGTCCTGAAGAAAAGGCTGCCGCCCAGCTTCTGCTCAAGCTGCCTGATCGACTGGCTCACGGCGGGCTGCGATATGAAAAGCCTCCGCGCCGCCCTCGATATGCTGCCTTCCCTGGCAACATGAAAAAATACCCTGTAAAGCTCAAGATTAATATCCATATAAGCCTTCCTTATATATTCCATAAGTAATATCAATTTTACTTATATCCATAAGCAAATTATACTGGATATGTAATCAGTGCACAAGGAGGTTAGTAAATATGGTAAATGCGGTAGTGGGTCTAAACTGGGGGGATGAGGGCAAGGGAAGGATCGTCGACTACCTTGCTTCAAGGGCGGACTGCGTTATACGCTTCCAGGGCGGCGACAATGCGGGACACACCATTATGAACGGCTTTGGTAAAACCGCGCTTCACAATTTCCCGTCAGGCATATTCAACGGCAATTGTCTGAATATTATAGCTCCGGGCTCGGTGATAAATCCGGAATCGTTCGCCGCCGAAAAGCGGGAGCTGGACTCCAGAGGCGTCTGCACGGATAACATCATCATCTCGGACAGGTCGGTCATTATCCTTCCCTTCCATATCCTTCTGGATCGTCTTGAGGAGGAAAGGCTGGGAAAAAGAAAATATGGCTCTACGCTGAGCGGCATTGCTCCGGTATACGGTTTAAGGTACATGAAAAAGGGCATCCAGGCAGGCGAGCTCCTCCACCCCGCCTATCTTGAGGAACACGCCGGAGCGGTCCTGGAGTATGTAAATGCCGTCATCAAAGGGGTTTATGGCTCCGAGCCGGTAAAGCTTACCGATGTCCTGGAATGGCTGGAGTTCCACGGAAGGACATTAAAACCCCTGATAGCCGATATCGGTCCGATTATAGACAAGCTCCTTCTTGAGAATAAAAGTATAATCCTTGAGGCACAGCTGGGAGCTTTGAGAGACATAACCCATGGTATATACCCCTACACCACTTCCTCCTCCACCCTTGCAGCTTACGCCTGCGCCTCTGTCCCAATCCCCCCTTCGAGCATCGGAGAGGTCATAGGAGTCACAAAGGCGTATTCGACCTGTGTGGGTGAAGGCCCGTTCATAACCGAAATGGAGCCGGCTCAGGCAGAGGCCTTAAGGAACAAAGCGGGCGAATTCGGGGCCAAAACCGGGCGTCCCCGGAGGATAGGGCACTTCGACGCCGTGGCGGCCGCATACGGCTGCAGGCTGCAAGGCGCCACAGGCATTGCTCTCACCTGCCTGGACGTGCTGAGCGGCATGGGAGAGCTGAAAATATGCATGGGATACCGGACGGGAGGCGGCGTTATCGGTTCGTTTCCCGTCAATCCGGCGCTGGAGGCCGCCGAGCCTGTTTACGAGACGCTCGAGGGCTGGGAGGAGGGCATCTCAGACGTAAGATGCCTGGAGAAGCTGCCTCCGGCCGCCAAAAGCTATATGGAAAGAATAGAGCGGCTCACCGGAGTCAAAATCAGGTATGTCTCGGTGGGGCCTGCAAGGGAAGAAATGTTCGAAATAATATAAATGAGGTAAACATATGATTAATACTGAGAGCACCGGCAGCAATTTCCGGAAAGTGCCCCATGGCCCGCTCGGACTCATAACGCTTGAGGGAAGCCGCGAGCCGGGCAGATCGCCCCGATCCTTTTATATCTCCTTTAAGGCTGTGCTTTCTGCTATACTCCTGCGTCTCAGCTTGTGTATGTAAATCCAGAAGAAAAACGGCGGGATGCACAGCATAATGGGGCTTAGCATCAGATAGAGCCTGGAATACCCGAACATCGGGATGCACAGGCCGATGACAAAAGCGCCCAGGCCGGAGCCGATATCCATGGACGTCATATAGGTCGCGATTGTGACGCTGACGCGGTTCACAGGGGTTTTCCGCACGGCGATCGCCTGCAGGCTGGGGGTTATGAAGCCGGTGGAGGCCCCGATCAGCACGCCTGACAGCAGCATGACGGAGGTCGTCCGCGCAAAGCTCAGAAGCACCAGGCCCACCGAAAGCACAGCGTAGCTTGAAAACACCAGCAGATTTTCCCCTATCCGCCTTGAAATCCTTCCGGACATCAGCCGGGTAAAGACCGCAAACATTGCCAGCAGCAGGAAGTAATATGCGCTTACGGCAAACAGGTCCAGGCTGTTGGCGTATGCCACGACGAAGGACACGACGCTGGAATAGGCCCCGGTCAACAGAAGCGCCGCGCAGCACAGGGGCAGGACGTCAACCTCGATATAATTGCGTATATGGAAGCCCTCCGCCGGAACGGGCTGTGGCGTTTCAGCCCTGAGCTTGCCTGCTTCTATCTTTTTCGTGTCGACGAAGAACAGCAGCAGGATGCAGGGCAGAAACGCCAGGCCGCAGAACAGGAACATCCCGTGGTAGTCCCAAGCCTCCAGGATGTTGACCCCTATAAACGGCCCGATCGCCCAGCCAACCATGGCTACAGTCGTCAGATACGCAATGCCCTCGCTTTTGCGGGACTGAGGCAGGAAGCGTATGCCGATCGACATGAGGGAGGTGTTGGCTATGGCGTAGCAAATGCCGCTGAAAAACCGTATTCCCAGAGTTATCGTTATGTTCGCCGTCGTCAGGTACAGGACATACGAAAGCAAAAAAAACAGGCAGCTCAGCTTAATGGTTTTATTGATGCCGAGGAGCTTTTCCAGCCTTGCCATATGGATGCGAAAGAGTATGCATGCAATGGAAAAGACCGTGTTTGAAAAACCCGCCAGCTGCGTCGGGCCGTTCAGTTTTTCCATTATATACATGGGGAAAAACGATTGGGTGAGCGCGAACGGAATAAATATCAGCGTCATTGCTATCAGCGTCAGGAGATAGGACTTTGTCCAGAGCTTTTCCGAATATGTTTTTTCCATAATATCACTTGTATGAAAGTAAAGTGTCAAGTTGTCGGTCAGGCAGCCGGCACTTCTTTTTTTCCATCCTTCTTATTTTAATAAGCAGGCTGCCGGGCACAGAGCCTTATGGCCGGGTAAGCGAGCCCTTTTGCCGGGACCCGCCCCCGTGATAAAGTCTCAAGGGCGCAGGACTTCTCGCGTATCCGGCCTCCCGGGCCTATCCTTTTATGGCTGCCGCCGCCATACCCTTTATGAAATACCGCTGGAAGAAGAGGAAGAGCAGCAGCAGAGGGATGATGGTCACGGTGGAGCCGGCAAAGACCATCGTCCAGTTTGTCGTATAGTCCTGGCCCTTGAAGCTGTATAGCGCGGTGATGATCGTGGTGTGTTTGTTCCCCAGGAACAGCAGGGGCATCAGCAGGTCGTTCCAGACCCAGGTGGCGCAGAACACGATGACTGAAACCATGGCGGGCTTCAGGAGCGGCAGTATGATTTCAAAAAACGTCCTGATCTTCCCCGCCCCGTCTATGAGCGCGGCTTCGTCCAGCGAGCGCGGTATGGAGCCGATAAAGCCGACAAACATCATTGTCGTAAAGCCGGAGTACTGGGCAATATACACAAGGATCGCCCCGAACAGGGATCCGGTGAGCCTCATGTCGCTCATCATCTTGTACAGGGGGATCATGATCATAAAAAAGTTGATCATCATCCCGAAAAGGAAATAGATATAGAAATATTTTGTCCACTTTGCCCGGCTGCGGGCGATCGCATACGAAGATACGGACGATATGAGCAGCACCCCGCCGATGGCGCACACGACGATGACAAGGCTGTTGATAATCGGCGTCGGCATTTTCATCTGCTGCCAGGCCTTGGCTATGTTTTCCCAGGCAATCCTGGCCGGCAGGCCGTAAGGATTTGCATTGAATTCCTGCTGTGATTTGAGTCCGATCATGAGCAGCAGATAGATGGGTATGGTGTTTATCAGTACGAGCGCCCACACGAAGAGCTCAAAAGAGAATTTCCCGAATATTTTGAGAGGCTTGATGCGCCTGAGTCCGCCCGTCATAATTCCACCTCTTTCTTTCTCAGGGATACCGCCTGGATAATCGAAACGACCGCGGTGAACAGGAAGAGCACCAGGCCGATGGCCGTGGACATCCCCATCCGGGAATAGGAGAAGGCTTCGTTGTAAGTGACCGTAGCAATCGTCTGCGTGGCATTTGCCGGTCCGCCCTGGGTCATGATGAACACGGTCTCAAAGGTCCTGAGCGATATGATCGTGGTCTGGATGATGTTTATCGTAAATGCGGGAGCTATCAGCGGCAGGGTAATATTGAGGATCTGCCTGAGCTTTCCCGCTCCGTCTATCGTCGACGCTTCTATTATGTCGGCCTGTATATTCTGCATTGCTGCCAGGAATATCACCATCTGCAGTCCGAACGATTTCCACACGTTGACCCATGCTACTGAAAAAACCGCAATATTCAGGTTCCCCAGCCAGTCGATCTTCCATGCGCCAAGGCCCAGGGCTTCCAGTATCTCGTTGATTACGCCGAAATCGTAGTTGAACATATACGACCACATATAGGATGTGACCAGAGGGCTTAAAACAATCGGAATAAAAAGCAGGGTACGGAGTATGTTCTTTGTCCTGATGCTGCTGTCTAGAAAGAGGGCGAAAATCAAGGCGATAAGGTTCTGGAGTATAACTGAGAATATTACTATTTTTAAGGTATTGATTATTCCGGAGCTCAGTCTTTCATATGTGAACAGCTTAATGAAATTTTCCAGACCGATGAAATTAATTTCCGGGGTAGCTCCGTTCCAGTTCGTCATGGACAGATAGAACGCGCTTAACATCGGATAGATCAGGAACATGGTATATATGATAAAATTGGGAACGACGAACTTAAAATAGCTTCTGCCGAAGCTCTTCCCAAGCCGACTAATCAAGGCACCCAACCTCCCTTCTATGGATTTGGGGTAAAAGCCCGCAAGTTTTTACCCCAATCGCTGACCGGGACTTCCACAGAGTCCCGTACTGATTTATTTACCGGCCGCTTCGTTCCAGGCCTTGTCCAGCTCCCGGAGAATATCCGCGGTAGCTTTCGCGCGGTCGGGATAGAACATCTGCTGGACCAGCGCATACATGGGCTCGGGATAGGGCATGCCGTCGGGCCACTTCTGCTGGAAGAGCGCCCATTCGGCGACCTTGCCGCCCGAATCCGCTACCGTCTTCTCGAATTCGATGAGGGATTCGTGAAGCGGAACCTTTACGTCCACAAAGGGCGAGGGCCCCTTGGTGCTGTTCAGGATCAGGTTCTGTTCGGGAGATAAGGTGAATGCGAGCCATTCCTTGGCTTTATCAAGGTGCGGAGACTTGGCCCATACCGAGAAATCACCGGTGACCGAGGTGGAGGTGCAGGCCTCTTCGCCCGGATCGTTGATCGGGACCCGCATCCCGCCGAACTCGAAGCCCTCGGGCTTGGCCTTCTGCATGGCGTTCAGCCCCCAGGTGCCGTTGAAGTAGCACAGGCTCCCGCCGTTGAGGAAGGACATCATCGCCTGCTCGTCCGAGGTGCTCACGGCGCTGGAGGAGAAGGTCCCGAGCGCAATCAGCTCCTTGAGCTTGTCAAACGCCGTCGCCCACCCCTTAGTCCCCTCAAAGGTCACGGTATTCTCGTGGCGTTTCACGCCCCAGTCGATATCGTCTCTCTGGACCGTAGTGGCAGCAACCTGCAGCACCCAGTGCAGACACATCCAGTTTTCCTTAAAGCCTGCGGCAATGGGGGTAACGCCCGATTCCTTGGCTTTCCGGATCATTTCGAGGAATTGCTGCCAGTCGGTGGGGATCTGTAGACCCAGCTTTGCAAACATGGCCTTGTTGTAGTAAAGGGGCATGTACTGGTACTGAGCTGGCAGCGCGGCGATAATTCCGTTGTAGGTCCTGGTATTCCGGATCATCTCGGGGCTCTGATAGCGCTCGATAACCTCCGTCAAGCCGGACAGGTCCGCCAGATGGCCCGCCGCGGCAAGCGTGGGCTGCGTCGAGGACGTGCACGCGAACACATCCCAGCAGTCGCCGCCGGCGAGCTTGGCCTTCAGAAGGGCGGAAAACTCACTCGTCGGATATTCTTCGATCTCGACCTTGACGTTGGGGTTTGCCTTCATGTAATTATCCGCCAGAGTGAAGTATTCCGTCATACCGGTCATGACCGCCATCTTCAGGACGATTTCCTCCGCAGGGGGGGCGGAGGTATCCGAACCGGAGCTTGAGGCGGCTTTTTCGCCGCTGTCCGTCGCGGCCGGCGTATCCTGGCTGGCGGCGCAGCCCGTGAAGATGCTTGACAGCATCAGAAAAGCAAGAATCAAAGCGATTGCCTTATTCATATTCACCCTCCATTTTTTTAGCCTATTGGCTCCAAGATATTCAGTTGCTTGAAAAATCAGACGGATGTGCCTGGATACGGAATTATGCATAATTCATTGTATTCATTATTACACCGGGCCACCGGATTTTCAACGTGACAAAATCCATAATAGGTGTACATTCCGCATAATGTACAAGCCTCGCGGGTAAGGACGGCGAGCCGTGAACGCCCTTCGCTGGCATCCGCCCGCGCCGCGGTCTCGGCTTCCTCAGCCTGCCGCTACAGGGTCTCGAGGAACCAGGCCACGATATCCCTGAAAACAATATCGCGGTTTCCACAGATGGGTATGTTGTGATCCACGTCCTTATATATCTTCAACACCTTTTTCGGATTGTCCGCGGGCAGTCCGGCATAAATCTGTCTTGCGTCCGCAACGGGGATCAGCTCGTCGTCCTCTCCGTGAATGACGAATATGGGGCAGCGCACATCCTCCACATAATCCATCGCCACATATTGCATGAGATTCTGCATGGATTCCAGCGTCGTATATGCGTTGTCTCCCGGGATCATAAGCGCCTCCAGGATATTGGCGGCAGCAACCTCGGCTCCCTGGGCCTGTGCCAGGTCGTTCATCCTGTTGATTACC
>JAEZJL010000200.1 GCA_023415815.1 Bacillota bacterium
GCTTTGGACGGACACAAGCAGGTATACGTGAAGCAGCTAGAGCATGATAAGCACTGGAAAATAAGCTTCAAAAGCAGGACGTAGAAATTCGAGTAATCAAGGGCGGAGTAAATTTATAACTTAGGTGGCCGTGGAAGATATAGTCCGGAGATTCATTTCTTCATAACGGACTCAGTCCCAGCGCCCTGTCCTGCAAAATCATATCCGCTTCCAGCTCTTCCAGAGAATCGGCCCGCAGTTCATAAACAAGATACGCCGGATTTATATATTGAATCACCTTTCGGACGGCGGCGTCGATAAAGGGCCGATGCCGGTCTACTTCCGCGACATGGCGGCACAGCTGCGCATGCCCTTCGAAATCGTTTTTCCATAAGGTTCTGTCGCTCCGATGGGCCTGAATGGCGCTTTTTACATAGCTGCCGGAAAGAGAGCTGTTCAAATGGACGCCCACGATATGGGAAGATAATTCTCCAAGATCGTGCAGCGTCTTCATGATATATTCCACAGCCTGTGCCTCGCTTTCCAGATCACGATTATTATTCATTAGGTGTCCGGTGTCCAGCATAAAGCCTTTTTTCGGATACCTTACCTTATCCAAAAGCATTTGTGCAATTTCCCTGTCTATCAGCGTCAGGCCTGGCCACCACAGGTTTTCGAACAATAGCCGGAAATCCGCGCGGACTCCGTCCATCACTTCATTCAGCAGTTCTATGGAGGCTTCCGCCACCTCTTTACTGCCGTATGCAAAATCGTAAGTATAGCAATCCCGGGGACGGACATGGCTTACGTGGAATACCAAATATTCGGCTCCGGTTTCTACCGCCGTAGCTATATCTTTCCGATAGGTTTCCAGCATTATTTCCGGGGAATCGCCGCCATAATGCTCCGCGTAGCTCCAGTCCCCTCCGAACTGCCTTTTCAGCTCCGGGATGTCCATTTTCCAGAAATCCAGCCAGAAGGGCCAGAAGCTCATGTGAAGGCCTTTGACCAGCCCGGCCGGTATTGCGGCTTCCTTCCATGGCTCGTATTGCATCAGTTCAACACCGTCAAGCTGGCGCCTATTGAGAAATTCCTTGAGCACCGAAGGGTCTCTCCGGAACCTTTCGAGCTCCGATATCTGTGTGGATAAATTCATCAGTTTGAGCATATTTCCTCATCTCCCCTGCCTGACGTCATTTCCCGGCAAAGGTCCGGCAGTTTGCTTTTCAATGATTTCCGAAAGCCCGTATTTCACACTTACCCGCTCCAGCTTCCTTATAAACAGATTCCCGAAGAAGAGCAGCAGCACTAAGTTTGACGCCGCATGGGCCAGGTCGAAGAAAAAGGATGCGACATAGGCGGCTCCCACCGTTGTCCAGTTGATATCCCCTATATAGCCGGCAAAGATGAACCATATGTTCATGACCCAGCCGAATATAAAGCCCCACAGGAAGCTGTAGGCCAGCCGGAAGGGCATATTCCTTTTGATTGGACGGGCGGCAACGCCGGATAAAAGCCCCATCATGCCCCAGCAGAACATCTGCCAGGGCGTCCACGGCCCCTGTCCCAGCACCAGGTTGGAGGCCAGGGCGGTGACAGCGCCTGTCATAAAGCCCATCCTTCCTCCGAAAACCGCTCCGGTCATGATGATGATAAAGGACGAGGGCTGTACGCTGGGGATCGCGGCAAAGACCACGCGTCCGGCTGCAGACAGCGCCGAAAGCACTGCGATGAGCACTACCCTTTCTGCAGATACCGTACTTTGCTCAAATACCGAAAAAAACAGCGACAGCGTACCGATAACCGCAATTATCATACACAGATACCAGCTTTGAGCGAAAACGGTGATGCTGAGCGCCAGGGATATAAGTAAAATCAATATCCCGATATAAATGAAGGCCTTTCGGTTTTCCAAAGCTTTATCACATCCTCATATTCTATGGCTTCGCGGCACAGACGCCCTATTGCTTTTCCTATACCTGTGGTATAGTGCCGGTTATCGCTGAAGAACTCCCGCGCCGGCCCGCTAAAGGCAATATCCCCGTCAAAGAGCATCATGCACCTGTCCGCGCAGCCTGCCGCGAATTCAAGGTCGTGGGTCGCGGCAAGCACGGCGGCCTTTGACTCACGCAGCAGCCTCGCGGCTACGGCTTTGGAGCCCGGGTCCAGCCCCTTGGTTGGCTCGTCGAGGAGGATCAGTTCGGGCTTGCCGAGCAGGAGTATGGCCAGCGCCGTTTTCTGCTGCTCTCCTCCGCTGATGTCATAGGGATGGCGGCTGAAAACCGGGCGAAGCTCCAGCGCCTCCATCAGGTGCACGTAATATGCGTCGTCCGCCGGGACTGACCGCCTTGCCCTCTCCAGCTCCTCCCCCACCGAATCGGCCAAAAAAAAGGTATTCAGGTTTTGAGGCATGTAGCCCAATTTCCCGAGGTTTTTTCTGAGGCATCCCATATAGGGCCTTATAATGCCGGCCACCGCTTTCAAAAGGGTGCTTTTGCCGCTTCCATTCCCCCCCATCAGGCAGACGAATTCTCCCTGATAAAGCTCCATGTCCAGCTTCTTCAGCACATAGTCCTGGGCTGCAGGATATTTGTAGATGACGCTTTTTGCTTCTACGATCCTGTTCCGGGCTTCCGGCGGCTTTTCTTTCGGAGAGGGCGGTATTTCTCCTGCCGGCCCCGCACCCCCTCTCAGAAAGGTCTCCTGGAACTGCCGCGGCGTGAATG
>JAEZJL010000213.1 GCA_023415815.1 Bacillota bacterium
AAAAACCCGGGGCTGTGTCAGTGCAGTCCGAGTCCCTTCCTTTTGCGCATTATGTGCGCCTCAATGCCCTCGGCTGCCTCCCTTGGATCGTCGCCAAGCGCTATCTTCCCGCCTGTGAGTCCTTCCACTTCCTCCGTCAGCAGCTTTACCAGCTTTGGCGCGCCTGTAATGAAGGGTGTGGGCGATAAATGAGTATACGCTCCGTACGCAACGGCAAACACGCCGTCTATCGTAGCCTTCTGCTCCATCCATTCCGGCGCGGTGACTGCTATCGGAAGGTCGGGAATATCGACGTCAAGATGCTCTGCCAGCGCGGTGACCAGCATGGAAATACGGCCCGTATCCGTACAGGTTCCGAAGCTCAGAACAGGCGGTATATTCAGCATACCGCACACCTCCTTGAGCCCCGGACCCGCGATGTCCCTTGCCTCTAGGCTGCACAGCCCGGCAACCTCAAGCGCATGATTTCCGCATCCGGCGCTGACGACAAGGATGTCCCTTTCTATCAGCTCCCTCGTCAGGTTTACGGTGTTCCAATCCTGAGGTCCGTTTCTCAGCGTGGAGCAGTTTGCCAGCGCAACCACGCCTTTAATCTTTCCCGCGGCAATGACCTCCACCAGCGGCTCGAGCTTATTGCCCAGAGCCTTCAGCACGGCCTCCGTAGAGAAGCCCGCAATCGCCTTCTGTATCCTTTCCGGGACCTTTGGCGCGACCTTCCCTTTCCTTTTCTTGAAGTTTTCGATTCCCAGCTCGATCAGCCTGTTGGCCATACGGCCCGCCTCCCGGGGATTATATGGCAGTTCATGCTCTATTCCCGGGATCCCGATAATACTGCTCACGCTCACAAGCGTTATCCGGTACTTCTCCGCGTATTGGTCTATCGCAGGCGGAGAGCAGTTCTCCTCCATCGCAAGAACGTCGACCGTACCTGTCGCAAGCAGCGGCTCTATCGTAAGCCAATTTCCCATGAGGCCTACAAACACTTCATCCATAGGGAACCTCTGCAGAAGCTCCTGTCCGGTCTCTATGGAGCCGACCACCCTGAGGCCCTTCGCCCCGGCGGCCCTGGCCCGCTCCTGCACCTCAGGCGTTTTCGCCTTTGTCAGGGTCGCGACTCCGACCCATGGCTGATGTCCGTTGAAAACTATATTGACATAATCAGGACCCATGATGCCCAGATCTGTATTCACCTCATGCGGCTCAGGCGTGCCGAACAGTATGTCCTGCACCATTTCAAGGCCGATCTGCGCGGTATATATGGTTGAAAGCCCCAGCCTCAAGGCCTTTTTCGCCAGTGAAACGTAGTCCCCGTCGACATTTGTGAGACAGCTCGCAACACAGTTCTGCTCCTCATGTACCACTCCTGCTGGATACAGACCCAGGCGCTTCCAGACCTCCTTCCGCCTGGACGGCGCAAAAGCCTCCACCATTACGGCCGGCTTCTCGGGGTCGCTGCTCATTTCGCTTTCCAGCAGGTCGGCGAGCTCCACAGCCATTTTGTTCAAATCGGAATTTTCCTTGATGCCTACCTTCCCGCACAGCCACTTCAGCTTCCCGGCATCGGTTATTTTAAAGGGCGTGCCGCCCTGAGCGGTGGCCCTGAGCGTTCTGAACGCCTCGTATGCATGGTGGCTGTACGTGCCTGCGCCCATTATATTGTGCAGCAGCAGAGTCCTCATTGCCATCGCGTCGGGGCCGATGCCGCACACGCCCTTGTCCTGTCCGCCCTTGTCGCTTATCCTGCAGGGGCCCTGTGAGCAGAGCTGGCAGCTCAGCCCCTGCAGGCAGAATTTACACCGTATCTTTTCCTGAAGCGCCCACCTGTCGAAGGCGTTGGACATGCCGTCCTCCCTGATGCGCTTGAGCATCTCCTCCACAGAATCGTGGTAGCTCACCCTTCCTTCCGCCTTTTCCAAAATCCTTTCACTCATGCGAATTCCTCCATAGCTTTTGTTAATAGAAAGTCTTCGCATAAATGAAGATAAATATGTCCTATCCGGGCTTAAGGCGCCAACTTCAGCTTTTCGCCGCCGTCTCCGGGAACGAGGACGATTTCCTTTTCGGCGAAGCCCGCAACTGTAAAACCGGCTGGAAGCAGTCCGTCGGAGGTCATCAACGGCCCGCCCTTATATTGAAACTTCCCCAGCGGGTCGACTGCAACGCACGTATCCTTTGTCACTTTGAAAACATTAATAAAATTCCTGCTGCCCATATTCATCCCCGTGGCGCCGGTGGTATAGATAAGGCTGCTGCTGTCGTCCACGGTTTTAACGAACGCATTTTCGAGCCGCAGGTAATCATGCTCATAGAGCTTGAAGACCGATACTTCATCATCCCGCCGCCGCTGGTAGAAAACATACCTTGAATCCGAGGATTCGCCGAAAATCGACGGCTTCCCGCTGAAAAGCACCAGCCTCCCCTCTTTGAGCGGCATTACGGAAACGCCGCTGAACTGAGCTTCGAGCTCCTCATCTCCGATATCGGCGGATTGCCCGGTACTTAAAAAATCGTACAGCAGCTTCATGGTATAGCTTAAAATATTTCCGCTGTTTTCCATGGTGCGGCTTTCATACGAATCGTCCTCCAGGGCCTTGAACAGTATTTTAAGCTTGTCCGGAGCAAGGCTCTCGCTGTCGGCCCTGTTTAGCAGCTGCTCATCAAGCGGGACCGCTCTTTCTTTATAATCTCCCTTGGGGGAACCGTCCTCCGTATTTACGCGGGTCGGGGAGGCCCCCAGGCTGCCAGCGCCCTCCCTTCCCTCGTCGGCGTTCGAAAGCTCGCCATAAGCCGATTCCACCTCTGTTCCCGGTATCCTCTCCTGCGCAGCCTGCGGCGCACAGCCCGCCAGGATGGACAAAGCCAGACCCCATATAACAAAACCAACTGCTCTTTTCATCCAATTTCTCCAAAACGGCTTTTTATTAAAGTCTACCACCGGCTCCGGGGCAAAAAATTAAAACAAAGTAAAAATCACAGAGCTCAAACCTAACTACTATATTTCGCTTCATATAACTTCACAAAAGCAAATAATAGGGATAAACTTGATTTATAAATGAAAACGCAAATGAGAGGTACGCTATGTACGGGATAATGCTGGTCGAGGACGACGGGGCTCTTTGCTCGCAGCTTTCGGAGGGCCTGCGCAAATGGGGCTTCAACGTGTCGGTGGCCGGAAATTTTGAAAATGTTCTTGAGGATTTCATAAAATGCAGGCCGCAGCTTGTCATTATGGACATAAACCTCCCCTGCTTCGACGGCTTCTACTGGTGCGGCAAAATACGCGAGGTGTCCAACACGCCCATAATATTCTTGTCCTCAAGGGATTCGAATATGGACGTCATAATGGCCGTAAACACCGGAGCGGACGATTATATAACCAAGCCCTTCAGCATGTCGGTGCTGATAGCGAAGATACAGGCCGTCCTGCGGCGCACATATGCCTACTCGGCGGCTTCGCCGGAGCTGCTGGAGCACAGGGGCGTCACGCTGAACGCCGGCGAGGGCGTGCTGCTGTACGGCGGACACAGGCTTGAGCTGACAAAGAACGAACTGAAAATCATGTCGCTGCTGCTGAACAAAAAGGGCAGCGTGGTGACTCGCGAGAATATAATGCAGATGCTATGGGACGACGACCAATTCGTGAACGACAACACTCTGACGGTAAATATCAACCGGCTCCGGAGCAGGCTTTCCGAAATTGGCCTTGACGAGCTTATAGGGACAAGAAAGGGACAGGGTTATATCATCACATGAAAAGCATGAAATTGATTGCCGCGCATATAAAAGAGTCCGCCGCCGCGATCACCTGCGTGTTCCTTATAATTATTATAACCGATATGGTGCTGCTGACCAGCAGCGGCCTGAGAAAAAGCCCCGGAGATTTGATCTATCTGAATATCCTTTTTTTTACGGCCGCTGCCGTATCCAGCGTCGCGGGGCATCTGAGGTTCAGGTCAAGATACCTTAAGCTGAGGAGGGCGCTGGACAACGGAGATTACGCGGACTATGCCCTGCCGTATGGCAAGGGCTTCCTTCCCGCCCTTATCCGGGATATCGCCGACGCCAAAAATGAGGAGTCCCTGCGAAAAACCAGAGCCCTTCAGAGCAGTCTCGATGAGCTCAACGATTATATAACAAGATGGGTGCACGATATAAAGATACCCGTGTCGGTCTGCGAGCTGATTGCCGAGGATTCCGGCGCGTCCCGCGCCGAAGCCTCGGGGAACCTGAAAATAGAGCTGGAGCGCATGCGGTTTCTAATTAATCAGGTGATGTACGCCGCAAGGGCCTCGCGTTATGAAAAGGATCTTGCAATAAGCGAGTTCAGCCTTGCCAGGGCGGTGACAGAGGCCGTGAAGCGGAATTCGGCCTTTTTCATCCGGAAGAACATCGAGGTGGCGGTGGGTTCGCTCGCCTTCGACATTATCAATGACGAGAAATGGGTGTCGTATATCCTCGACCAGATCCTCAATAATGCAGGAAAGTACACACGGCAGGACGGAAGGCTTGAAATCCGCGCCGTCGAAGACGATAAAGCCGTAAGGCTCCATATACGCGACAACGGCATAGGCATCGCTGAGCATGACCTTGGACGCATTTTCGATAAGGGCTTTACGGGCGAAAACGTCCGCATGCTGACAAAATCCACAGGAATGGGGCTTTACTATGCCGGAACGATGGCGGAAAAGCTGGGCGTAGGGCTTGAGGTCTCATCTGAAATAGGCGAATATACCGAATTCGTCCTCGTCTTCAACAGGATAAACGATATCCTTAAGGCTTAAGCAAGGTTACATTAATGTCACATACGCGGGCAAAATGTAATCTTCTTCTGTGGAAGGCCTCCCTTACATATTTTAAAATATCCTTAAGGAGTTTTAAAATGCTCAGGAATTGCGGAGGTTTAAACACAAATGGATATTTTGATTAAAACACAGGGGCTAAAAAAGGAATACGGCTCAAGGGGCGCGCGCTTCACCGCCCTGAACGGCGTGGACCTCGAGGTGCAGAAGGGTGAATTCATGGCTGTCATGGGGCCGTCGGGCTCGGGAAAGACCACGCTTTTGAACCTGATATCCACCATCGACAGGCCTACGGCCGGCAGCATCTTCTTTGAAAACACTGATTTCAGCGCCATGAGAGGAAATGAGCTCGCCAGGTTCCGCAGGGATAAGATAGGCTTTGTATTCCAGGACTTCAACCTGCTCGACAACATGACCGTCATGGACAATATTGCGCTTCCTCTGGCCCTCAACAGGGCGGATCACCGGGATATAACCGCAAAGGTCGGGGAGCTGGCCGCCTTCTTTGGAATAGACGAGCAATTGCCCAAATACCCGTACCAGCTGTCGGGCGGGCAGAAGCAGAGGGCTTCGGCCGCCAGGGCGCTTATAACCAAGCCCGCCGCCATATTTGCCGACGAGCCCACCGGCGCGCTGGACTCCAAATCGTCCGCGGAGCTTCTCGAATGCTTTGCGGGCGTGAACAAAAATTACGGCACAACCATCATCATGGTCACTCACGACGCATTCGCGGCAAGCTACTGCAACCGGATCATGTTCCTGAAGGACGGAGCCATCCATGCGAGGCTGGACAGGTCGGGAAGCCGAAAGGAGCTTTTTCACAAGGTGCTCGACATGCTCGGGGCAATGGGGGGTGTTTCGAATGAGCTCATTTAGCATTGCCGTAAAGCTGTTCAGGACGAATATCCGGACTTACGCCTATTATCTTGCCGTACTTATCTTTTCTGTGGCGGTTTATTATGAATTCATGGCGCTCAAATACAACCCCAAGGTTTTGAAGACGAAGGAGGCCGTCGGTATAGCCTCTTCGGCTGCGATAATAACCTCCTTCGTGCTTCTGGTATTCCTCGTTTTTTTTATATGGTATTCCAGCTCGTTTTTCCTCAAGCAGCGCAAAAAGGAGATAGGCATCTATTCTCTCATGGGCATAAGCAACGTGAAAATTGGCGTTGTTTTTGCAATAGAAAGTCTGTTCCTGGGGTTCACGGCGGTCGGAGCGGGCCTCGGGCTCGGTATACTCATGTCCAAGCTCTTTTTTATGGCGCTGGCCAGGATGGCCCTCCTCAACGTCACCATCGATTTCTTCATACCGGCCGGGGGCATAATTGAGCTTCTGATAACCTTCGGAATCATATTCCTTGCGCTTTCCGCAAGAAACCTCATCAATGTCGTGAGGAGCAGGCTGATCGACCTGATCAACGACTCGAAAAAGGAGGAGGGCGCGCCCCGTCTCAAGCTGCTCAGAGGGATACTGTCCATCCTGTTTATCGGAGCAGGCTATTATCTCAGCCAGTATTTCTTTACCGTATTGACGATGATCCTCATTGTAGTGCTTGTGGTTATAGGGACATACTGGTTTTTCGGATCGTTTATGCCCACCGTAATGATCTTCCTGCTCAAGCGGAAGAAAATACTGTATAAGGGCACAAGGCTGATCATCATCAGCAATCTTGCCTACAGGCTCAAGAGCAATTACAGGAGCCTTGCCGTCCTGGCCGTGATTGCCGCAACCACCATAACCTCTTTCGGAACCTCGCTCTCGCTGAAATATTATATCGACAATACCGGGGATATAAAGTTTCCCTATTCCTTCTCATATGTATCGGGCGACCGTGAGCTGAATAAAAACGTCGAAGAAGCTATCGCAGCCTCGGGGCACCCTCTGCTCCTCAAGGAACAGATCGGTTTTCTGACTCTGGAGAACGCGCAGGTCGAGGGTTCCGGTCTGGGGAAATCCACTATTCTCGCAGTAGGCTGGAGCAGCTTCGTAAAAGTCTCCGAAGAGCTTAAGGCAAAGGAGCTGGATAAAATACTCGGGCAGGGAGCGCCTGCGGACGGCGGGGCTTACTATATAACCGCTCCCGTCAACATCGCAAGCCTGGTCGACTATACGCATAAGCTCCTGAGCTACGATTCAGGCAGCCTGACGATCCTCGGCTGCCTGAAAGCGCCGCTCTTCGGCGGCGGCGCCAACGGCTCGGAGTCATGCATCATCGTCAGCGACGCAAAATACCGGGAATTGAAGGCCCTTTCAGAGGAAAAGACCTTCAACGGCTTCATTGTGGCCAATGCCGAAAATTCCGGAGAGCTGGCGGACAGGCTCGGCGGAATAGTTCCAAAAGAAGGAGGCCTGATTGCCTATGTGGACGAATACCGCTCCACCTACTCCTTTATAGGAATGTTCTTCTTCCTGGGAGTGTTCATGTCCATCGTTTTTATCTTCGCAACAGGCAGCATCATGTACTTCAAGCTTCTCAGCGAGGGCCTGGCGGACAGGCGCAAATACGAGATTCTGGACAAGATAGGCGTGTCCAGGGAGG
>JAEZJL010000226.1 GCA_023415815.1 Bacillota bacterium
GACGGGCTGCTGACGAATGTATACGGGGGAGCGGTCCTGGAGCATGTGGTCGCACAGGAAAAAAACCTGAATACGAGAATCGCCACCAACAAGGATTTGAAGCAGGAGATTGCCCGGATAGCCTGCCGTTACGTGGAGGAAGGGCAGTCCATCGCTATGGACGCCAGCACGACCAATCTTGAAATAGCGAAAATGCTTAAAAAGAATTTTCACCGCCTTACGATCATTACAAATGCCGTCGATATCGCACTGGAGGTCCGTGAAAAGGAGCTCTTTAATACGATACTCACCGGAGGAGTTCTAAGAGGGGACGAGTTATGCCTGCTGGGCGGGTTGGCGATAGAGTTCCTGGAAAAATTCCACATCGACAAGGTCTTTGCCAGCGTAAGCGGAGTATCTGTTTCAAACGGCTTTACCGATTACGGCCTGGGCGAATACCACGTTAAGATGAAGATGATAGAAAGGGCCCGGGAAGTCATCGTGGTAGCGGACAGCAGTAAATTCGACGTAATTTCGCTTCTGAAGGTAGGCAATCTGGATCTGTGCAATTTCATTATCACCGATTCGAAAATTAA
This sequence comes from Bacillota bacterium, assembly GCA_023415815.1. GTDB lineage: Bacteria > Bacillota > Clostridia > Acetivibrionales > DTU013 > JAEZJL01. Next base: position 576 of record JAEZJL010000226.1, read on the forward strand.
CGCCAGGGTGCTGCAGAAATACCAGGAAAAAGGCGTTAAAATCATCAGTCAATAGCCTTAGGCAAATAATCCGAGCTCCCATCCGGGGGCTTTTTTTGTTGCCCCCCTGATCCAAACGATACCAGGCAAGCTTCCGGCTTTATGTGGAATCATGATAATATCTTTACGGATAATAACGTTTTTTTTACAAAGATACAACACGAACACAACATAATGCTGCTATGCTTAACTAGAGTCAAATAAATTTAATCGATTTTTAAGGGGGGCGGCTCATGGAAGGACAGGCAAGGAAACCGAAGAAAGCAGACGTGTTGGTAATCCTTTTGTTCATGCTGCCGGCGGTGATTCCCCTCGCGGTGTTCTGGATCTATCCCATGCTGGAGTCTCTGCGGATCAGCGCGACCAACTGGGACTATATGTCGCCCGTATACCGGTATGTCGGGTTGACCAACTATGCGGACCTGCTGGGAGATTCAGCCTTCCAAAGGGTGCTTGCCAATACGCTGTATTTTTGCGCGGGAACTTCGATCCTGTCCCTTTTGGCAGGACTTATACTGGCGCTGCTGCTATTCAGGCTCGGAAGGGGAGAGGGGCTGTACCGTTCAGTGCTGTTCCTTCCGTGGATAACGCCTGCGATTGCCGTATCGATTGTCTGGGTGTGGATTTTTAACCCCGAAACAGGTTTTGCTAATTTTTTACTGACTCTCGTCGGAATTCCGGCATTGCCCTGGATCGAAAGCTCGGTATGGGCTATGCCGTCCGTTATCATATTATCCGTCTGGAAATACGCGGGATATAACATGATATTTTTCCTGGCGGCAATGTACAAGGTGCCGGAGCAGCTTTATGAAGCCGGAGCCATAGACGGTGTGAACGCATGGCGCAAATTATTCCATATCACCCTTCCGGCAATATCTCCCACGACATTTTTTCTCATCATCATCAACCTGATTACGTGCATGCAGGCCTATGACCAGATACTCATACTCACTCAGGGAGGTCCGGCGGGAAGCACTAGAACCGTATTGTATTACTACTTCCAGCTTGCATTTTCCCAGTTCAATATGGGGCAGGCCACCGCCACGGCTACCTTTCTAATACTCATAACGGCCGCGCTTGCGGGAGCAAACTTCTATATATCGAAGAAATGGGTCAATTACGGTGATTAAAGGAGCAAATTTATGTATGACAACACCGATATAGTCAGAGAGAGAGTTGCTGCAGTGCGCATACATGAAAAAACGTCGTCCTTACCCTCCCAGCTCCGGGCTTTCGGGCGCAGGTCGGTTTTATTTCTCGCTGCCGCCTGCATGCTGTTTCCGTTCTATTGGATGATTACCAGCGCCTTGAAAGCAAAGGAAGAAATATTTCTGTTCCCGCCGTCGGTTTTTCCGGCGTCAGCCAACTGGCATGTGTTTTATGAAACCTTAACCGATGCGCCCTTCTTCACTTATGTATTCAACAGCAGCTATACCGCTGTTATTATCGTACTCCTGCAGATATTCAATTCGGCGCTTTTCGCTTATGTGCTGACACAGTTTGACTTCAGGGGCAAGAATATATTATTTGCCGTTGTCATGGGAACCTATATGCTTCCTGCCGCCGCTACCTACGTTCCCGGATATATCGTCCTTTCCAAGCTGAGCCTGCTCAATTCCTATACGGGACTTATAATATCGAACTGCGTCAGCCCGTTCAGTATTTTCCTGATACGCCAGGCCTTTCTCCAGGTGAACAAGAGCGTGATCGAATCCGCCAAAATAGACGGAGCATCCCACTGGCGGATTGTATGGCGGATCATGGCGCCCTTGTCGAAGCCTGCGTTTATTACCCTGGCGCTGATCGCCTTTGTGAACAACTATAACAACTATATGTGGCCCTCCCTGATTATAAAAAAGCCGGAATTATACCTGGTGACGATCGGGCTCAGGCAGTTTTTCATAGAAGGCGGAGCTTACGGTATAAAGTGGCCGCAGGTTATGGCCGCCAGCACAATTACAGTCCTTCCGCTGGCGCTTTTGTATATATTCATTCAACGCTTTCTGATACAAGGCATTTCGGATACGGGTGTAAAGGGGTAATACCCTGTAACTATAAAAAAACAAACGGAGGTACAGCTATGAAAATCGTTAAGAAACTTATGGCCGGCATATTGACAGCCATCATAATCTCATCCGCTTTCGCCGGATGCTCAAGCCAAAAGGTCGAGGAAGCTGCTGCAACGCAGGATGCGACAACAGCGGAAGCAGCCGCAGAAACAAGTGTGGAAGCAAGCACAGCCGCTCCGGCTCAGACCGTTGAACTGGAATACTGGTACGGCCTGGGCGGAAAGCTGGGCGAAACCATGAAAGGCCTGATTGACAAATTTAACGCTTCACAGACGGCGTATAAGGTAAACGGAGTCACCCAGGGCAGCTACGACGAAACCTATCAGGCCCTGCAGGCCGCCGTCGCCAGCGGAAGCACTCCGGCATGCTTTCTTACAACGTCATCCCAGGTCAATTCTTTAGCAAAAAGAAATGTGCTGGAAAACCTTCAGCCCTATATAGCCAAGAACAGCGGCTTCAACCTGGATGACTTTGTACAGGCCTTCCTGCCGCCTGCCCGTGTCGGCGACGGACTGTTCGGACTGCCGGCCTTCGGCACCACGCAGGTGATGTATTACCGCAAGGACCTGTTTGAAAAGAAGGGGATTTCCCCCGACGCGCTGAACAGCTGGGAAACCCTCGAAGCAGCCGCCGGGCAGCTTGCCGAGAAAAGCGGCAAGGAAACCTCCTTTTATGGCTGGGAGCCCATGTGGGGTGCAGGGAATCTTGTAGATGCGGCCTTAAGCGCAGGAGCCGCCATTCTGAGCGAAGACGGCAAAACAGTTCTGATCGACGATAAAATATGGGTCGATACCTGGGAGTATTTCAGGCGCAGCATACACGACAATAAGACCATGCGGATACACTCGGGAGGACAGGGCTGGGAATACTGGTACAAGACTATCGACGACGTAATGCAGGGTAAAGCCGCGGGTTATATAGGCTCCTCGGGAGATCAGGGCGATCTTGACTTCAAAATAGTCGCAGCTCACGAGCAGCCAGGCTGGAACGGGAATCCCGGAAAGCCCGTAGCAAGCTCCCAGTTTATAGCGATTCCGGCGTCGGCAAAGGAAGAGCAGAAGCAGGGCGCCTTTGAATGGATGACTTACTATACCAATGCGGACAATACCAGCGAATGGTCCATGCAAACCGGATATATTCCTGTACGCCTCTCCGCTCAGGAAGCCGCGGCATACAAGGAATACCTGAATGCAAATCCCCAGGCCAGGATCCCGCTGACGCAGGCCGCTCATGCTTCTCCTGAATTTCTGGACCCCACCGGCGGCAAAATAACGGACGCTCTCACAAAGGCCTGCGACAAGGTTGAGATAGAAAACGTACCTGCCCAGAAGGCACTGACGGAAGCAAAGGAAGAGGCTCAGAAGGCACTGAACGACGTTCTGAAATAACAGCCGCAGGTGAACAGGCAAGTTTGATATTTATAAGCTAAAATCGAGCCGGAGATGATAATTATGATATATCGATTCATGGGGGACTGTACAGACGGTTTGTCGGTGTCCCCCCTTTTTTTTGAGCTGGAGGCCGGGGTCACATATCTTTCGGTTCAAGCCGCGGTATCGGAGAACAGCATATTGCAGTGGTACCTTTATAACCCTTCGGGCTGCCTCCACGGACAGGGCTTCCATATGGGAAGAGGCGGGACGGCGGTGATGGCTCCCGGCCGCAGGATCCCGTACGGAGCTTCGGGCGGCCGCCTGGACGCAGGCGCTTGGGTTATATGGGCGGTGTGCCTGTCATCCGGGGAAGCGGGGCAGGGAAATGCCTGGACGCTGGACATCACTTGTGGTTTTGACGCAAGCGGGCTTTCGGAGCCGGAAGATGCTCCGGCTTTTTCCTGGCTGGACTCCGGGGGAAATATCGACGGCGGATACCTCCGGAAAAGCTTTCGCTCCGCGCAGGCCTGGTACAGGGGAGATTTTCATGTCCATACCACCTGCTCCGACGGAAAAATGCCGCCTTCACGGATCAACAGGGAGGCGCAAGGCCAGGCACTCGACTTTTTTGCCATTACGGATCACAATTTCTTTCACACAGGCTGGACGGACGATTCCATACCGGTCATTCCCGGAATGGAATTGACGCTTAAGGAAGGCCATTTCAACCTTTTTTATGACGGCACGCCTCCAATGTTCAAGCAGGATTTCTGGAGAAATATGACTGGCAACGCTGATTTCGCTGAAATTCTTTCAAAAGCTGCCGGAGAAGCCGTTATTTCGGTGAATCATCCGTTCATGCCTCCCTGGGAGGTCAGAGACGGCAGCCTGGATGCGTCCCTGCCGGACGCTATGGAAATCATATGCGATCCTGCGTGGAGCACGGCGGCGGAAGCAGCCGAAAAGGCGTTGAAGGCTTTCGGCATCCTCTGGAACAGGGGGATAAGAATAGCCGGCATAGGCGGCAGCGACCTGCATCATCCTCCGGAGGAGCCCTATGAGGGGAGCGGCATTCCCATCAGAATCGGGCTCCCGACCACCTGGGTGCTTGCGGAGGAGCTTTCCGTAGCGGCCTTGCTGAAAGGCCTGTCCGAACATCGGGTCTATGTATCCATGGACTTTAAGCTGGACGTATTTGCCGAATATCTCGGGGTCCTATACCCTATCGGCAGTTATATACCTGTTGCAGACGATAATGCCATATCTTTTGCCTTTTATCTGTCAAATAGCGATAAGCCTTACTCTGCGGAGCTTGTAGAAAACGGCGTGATTACGGAAAGATTTACCGTAGACGGGCATCAGCCGGTTTGCTTCACCCGGAAGTGGAACGGCGGATATCACTGGCTGCGCATGGATATTCGGGATGCGGAAGGACGGCTTTGCGGCTTTACAAACCCATTTTATTCAGGTGAAAAAGAGACGGAAAAAACGACGTGGGGGAATCTTGTTGAACTCATTGAAGGAACGTAAGAAAAGGATACGGGGCATTCTCTTTGACAAGGACGGAACCTTGATCGATTTTAATACCTTTTGGGTCCCGCTGGCCTTTGAACTGGCCGGTAAGCTTCTGAGCGAGTCAAAGCTGGGCCCGGAGCACAGGATATCGCTTCTCGGTCATATCGGCATCAGGCCGGACGGAAATATAATCCAGGACAGCATTTACGCCTCCGGAACGCTGGAAGACACCGCCCAGGCGCTGTACCTGTACATGAAGGAACAGGGCTGCCGTCTTCCGGGGATCGACGGCTTCAAGGGTACTCTGGAAAAGATGATAAGAGCCTATGCGATGGCACAGAGAAGTAAGATACGGTCCATCGGCAATGTGAAGGAAACACTGTCGGCCCTGAATGAAAAAGGCCTGCTTCTGGGGATATCGACCTCGGACAGCGAGGAAAATACCAGGCTCTGTCTGGAAGAAACGGAACTTATAAGCTGCTTTCGCTATATAGGCTGCCCCGGATATTCCAAAAGGCCCAAACCCTCCGGGGACATCCTGTTTGACTTCTCGGCGAAATTCAAGGTAGCTCCGGAGGAGATAGCCGTTGTCGGAGACACCTATACCGATATCGCTTTTGCCAGGGAAAACCATGCGGGGATCGCCGTAGGCGTTTTATCCGGAGCTGGAACCGCGCAGAGTCTGTCCGGGTCGGATATCCTGCTGCGCGATGTAAACGAGCTGGTCGCATTTTTTGGCGGATAAAGCATATTCACCCGGCTTCTGAGATACAAAAGAAATCATAGATGGGCTTCAGCTTCCTAAAGCCCTTTTTGAGTATATCGGGCAGTTCCTTTGAAAATGCCAGCTTATAACCGGTCTGGACGGCTTCGAAGTAAATATTCTTTCTGTCCAGCCACGATCTCAGGTTTTCGGGCTCGCCGGGGAATTTACTCCTTTTATACATTTCGCCCCCGATGACGAACTCGTCCTGGGATTCGTAGCATTCAAGCGCCCTCAAAAATGCGGGATGCCTGTCAAGCGCCAGCCTGCGTATGCCGGCCATGGCCTCCGTCTCCGCGCCGTAATACCCGGCGCCGTAGCTGGAGCCCTTCTGGCTTATTTCAAACCAGAAGCAGGGGGAGGTCGCCATCCGTGACTTATCCCTCAGGAATACGAACCAGGCATTGTCCCTGTACAGGCTCTTATCTTTTGTAAATCGGGTATCCCTTCGGACCCGCGATATCAATTTGGACGGGACGGTTATAAGCTTGTCGTCTATTTCCGTCACGACAGGAGCCAGCTCCGTCACAAGCTCAACGAAAGGGTTGTACACATATTGCTTATAATCGCTCTTATGGCTTTCGTACCAGTCCTTGCTGTTATTGAATTTATTCTCAAAAAGAAATTTCGGCGCTTCTCCGGTAAATCCGCTAAAGCTCATATCTGAGGCCTCCATGATATTATAATCCGCAAATCCGTATATTTTTACGGACAACATATATCTTATCACATTACGGCCTTCATTTACAGCTCCGCGTATGGACAGCCGGCAGGTACACAGCCACGGGCCTGCCTGCTTCATTTAATCCTGGCGGCAGACCGCCGCTATACATTGACGTAAGCAATCACGCCTCAATGCTCAGCCTATCATTTTTATGAATTCAGGCACGAGCCTGGGGTCGAATTGAGTTCCGGAATGCTTTTTCAGCTCCGCGACGGCTTCGTGCCTGGACATGGCTTTTCTGTAGGGCCGGTCGTTCACCATCGCGTCATATGCGTCGATTATCGCCAGAATCCTGCATTCGAGCGGGATCTCCTCTTCCCGGATACCAAGCGGGTATCCTTTCCCGTCCCATCTTTCATGATGCTTGAGTATCAAATCGGAAATATTGTTCAGATCGGGATGGACCTGCGCTATTTTGAAGCCTATTTCGCTGTGCCTCTGCATCTGCAGGATTTCATCCCCGGTCAGCGAGGAGGGCTTGAATAAAATCACATCCGGTATACCCACCTTGCCCAGATCATGAAACTGAGCCAGCAGCTGAAGGTCCAGTATCCTTTGCCCGGACAGGCCCAGATATCCGCCCAGCTTGACGGCCATCTCCCCCATCCTGTCGGCATGTCCCTCCGTGATGAAATCCCTTGCCTCCAGCGTGCGCATCAGCGCCTGCACCATGGTGCTCCTGAAGCTGTGGGTATTGTACAGCTTTTCCCTGTACATGTTGTTATCCGCTTCCTTAAGCACTTCGTTCATGCTCTTGGACAGGCTGCCGCGCAGAGAATAGCCCATGGAGACGCTCAACAGGATACAGGGGTTTCCGGCATTGTATTCGTCAACTGCGCCGCGTATTCCGGCACACATGGCATTTAAGCCCTCTTCGGTGCAGGCCGGCGACAATATGGCAAATTCGTCCCCGCCTATCCTCGACAGTATCGCTTTACCGTCCAATGCGGATTTAATCGTATTGGCGCCGTCGATCAGGAGCCGGTCGCCCTTGTCGTGCCCGAAAGTGTCGTTAATGAGCTTCAATCCGTCGAGGTCGCACATGATGATTCCAAGGGGGATGCAGTGCTCCGCCTGGAGCCTGTAGATGGTCTGATTGAAATGCATGCGGTTGTATAGTCCCGTCAGTGAATCGTGCATGCTCAGATAATTGAGCTGGCTTTCTTTTTTGACGCGTTCGCTGATTTCATTCTGCAGCTTGCTGACCAGGGTCTTATCGTTCATTATAATAATAAATCCGGCAGTCTCGTTATTTTTCCCCTTTACGGCGGACACCTTTATGCTCACCGGTATTTTACTGCCCATGCTGCTCATACAATACCATTCGCGGTCGTCCATGTAGCTGCCGTCGAAATTCAGCCTTTCAAGCAGGTCTGAAAAATCGATGTTGGTCATGTCTTCCAGACGGCTGCCGATCAGCCTGTCCTTATCATACCCAAGCATTTTTTCAACTCTCAGATTTGCCCCGGTAATGCAGCCCTCCATATCGACAAGCAGGACCATCTCCATTATCTTGTCCAGTATGTTTTCGGCAGTGACAAGGGACGATAATTCAAAGAACTTATATTTGTAGTTCATATATACTGCCCCTACAAAGAAGAAGAATATGATGAACTGGTCCAGTGACAGCAAAAATTTATTTTTAGGAGCCAGGGCAAAATCGTTGACGGCCGCCAGGACCACCGCCAATACTCCATAAATCAAAGCGCTGCGGATATGCTTTTTTTCAGTCGCCAATTTGGTTTTTCTATTCCATGACCAGAATAAGTATATGCACGCCGATATATATACATATAAACTTGCCCACTCGGTTACAAAAAATATTTTTGATACAATGGGCGCTTTGATGAGGAAATTAAGAATGAGCAGTTCGAAAATGGTGAAAAAAGCGCCGGGAATATACATCATGTACTTCTTTTTCCCGATTTTCGCATGCCAGTCCTTCCGGGTGATATACAACGTAATATCCAGCACGACTGCCGGGTAATTCATCCATATAATCTTTGACAGCTGGTCGATCAGGTAAACCGAATTGTTATCGTAAACTATGTATTTGACAAGCTCCATCATGGAGCAGCAGGCAAACATGGCGCACACAGCTACAAAAAGCCTGTTGAATGCTCCTTTGGGATTGATTTTATAAACGTGGAACCCAAGATAAAGGTATATTAGAAAAGTTGTATAGCTTGCCAGTATGAAAATCATCCAACCGACCTCAATCATCCGCGAATAAATTTCAGTCCGCCCTTTCCAGCAAAGGCAGACTGCTTGCCGCTGCAGCCGATTCACCGTCGTCTTCATCTATATCTGTGCTAACGGACTGTCGGCAGCATTTGCCGCCTTTTTTAAACTGGACAATTCCGTTTTCTATTTATCTCAAGCCGAAAGAGGCGTTTACCGGTAATGCCGGTTTTTCTCAGACATGGCCTCCCTCGGGCCTGCTTGCTGTATAACTATTTATAAAGTTTAAAACAATATCCTTTTAGAAATTAATAGATTGTATTGAAATATTATCTACTAAATGCACGTACTTGTCAATATATAATTCGACATTTTTTATGTAATCTTGTTAAAAAATAGCATAATTCCAAAGCATTCTACATTATCTGCATTATATTTGCCCCCTCCTGAGCCGCCGCAAGTGCAAAAGCCCCGGAATCCGCCTGACCCCGATAGAATATCGTAATCAGGCATGCATACGCTTGACTTATAGCTTTCCATAATATAGCATTAAAACCGTGGCGGTAGCATGCCTTTGTTTGTAAGTGCGAGCCGGAGATTATTAATTTACCGTGAAATAGCACTTAATAAATCATGTTAAATGCACATGGGAGGATTTTATATGTTCAGATCAATACTTCAAATTTATGTCAAGGGAAGTGATGAAGCTTTTGAGTTCTATAAAAAGGCCTTTGACGCCAAGGTTGGTATTCAGGACACAGACGAAAACGGTATGGTCATTCACAGGGAGCTTGACCTTTGCGGACAGGCAATTGCAGTTGGGGAAGCCCTGGATTCCACACGCGCGGGCGGAGATAGAAGTATTACCGGCAATACCATGCAGTTTTGCATTCAGTTTGAAAAAGGGCAGGAGGATAAGGTAAGAAATGCATACGAAATCCTTCTTGACGGCAGTGAAATCATTACACCGTTCGGCGAATTGTTTTTCAGCCCCTGCGGTGTGGAACTGATTGATAAATACGGCGTCTGGTGGTGCCTGTTTGTGTAAGACACATCATTATAATCAGGAGGAGTCAAAATGAATGAAGAAATCATCTCCAGAGCCGGAGAAATTATTGCAATGAATACCGGGGAGGGAGCCTATTGCGCACTGGGTCTTATTGATTCGGACGGTTATCCGACCGTTTCAACCATCACAGCCTCCAAAGCTGACGGCATCAATTGGCTGACCTTCTGTACAGGACTTGGCAGCGATAAAACGAAGCGAATTAAAAAGTGCCAAAGCGCAAGTGTTTGCTTCAATTCCAACGAATACAATATAACGCTTGTGGGTACGGTTGATATAATTACCGACCCGGAGGTGAAGACGGAAATGTGGTATGACGGTCTGGCCAATCATTTCAGCAGCCCGCAAGACCCAAACTATTGCGTCCTGCGCTTCAAAACAGAACGCTATAACCTCCTGGTTGACTGGAAGGAAGCGAACGGAAGATTATAAGTAAAATATGCTCAAATACTGTCATTCTGCCTGCGCGCAAAGCGCCTTCCTCACCTCGGCGACGGAGGGGTTGATTACGGCTGCCTTACCTGCGGCAAGGGCGGCGCTTTTTATATCCTTGAGCCCGCTTCCGCTCACAATCGTTACAACTCTTTCGCTGCCGGACAGCAGTCCTAATTCGTTCATCTTCAAAATGCCGGTGAAACTTGCGACGCCGGCGGGCTCTCCGAATACACCCGTCCCTTGTGCCAGCAGTCTCATCGCTCTTAAAATCTCCTCGTCCGAGACGTCAAGCATGCAGCCGCCGGATTCAGCCACCGCGTTCAGAGCTTTAATCCGGTTTCTCGGTATCCCTACGGATATGCTGTCCGCTATTGTTTGCGGAGGCCGGTACTCAAACCGGCGGGCTCCGTCTTGAAAAGCTCTTGTTACGGGATTGGCCTTTTCGGCCTGTATCCCAATAAGCCGGGGTGTCCTGTCTATCAGCCCAAGCTCGCGGCATTCCTTGAAGCCCTTCCATATGCCCGCTATCGTGCAGCCGTCGCCAACCGCCACGGCAACGACATCGGGAGGCTTCCATCCGAACTGCTCGCATATTTCGTAGGCCACGGTTTTTTTGCCCTCCACCAGGTAAGGATTTATCGCGCAGCTCCTGTTATACCAGCCGAATTCCTCCGAAGCCGTGAAGCAGAGCTCGACGGCCTCATCGTAGCTTCCTTTGACAAGGAAGACGTTGGCGCCGTATATCAATAGCTGTACAATTTTTGCCTCTGGGGCTGTCTCCGGAACAAAAATATAGGCGGCCATTCCCGCATTCGCGGCAAAGCCTGCTAAGGAGGAGGCCGCATTGCCGGTCGACGCGGCGCATAAGACCCTCTGGCCCAGCTCCGCCGCCTTTGCTGCGGCTACGGCGCTTGCCCGGTCTTTAAGAGACGCCGTGGGATTTCTTGAATCGTCTTTTATATAAATGCTTTTAAGTCCCGTCTCTTCATGTAGCCTGCCGGTTTCATAAAGCGGCGTCCACCCTGTGTGGAGGCGCTCAGCTCCATGCGGAGCTTTCACAGGAATAGCCGGAAGGTAGCGCCACATGGAATAATCGGTATTATTCTGCAGGCAGCCGGGGGTCATTTCCCTTTTTACGGCGTCATAGTCCAGGATGACGTCCAGTATCCCGTCTATCCCGCAATGCGTACATGTGTAGCGTATTCCGTATTCATCGAATTCCCTGCCGCATTGGACGCACTTCAAGCCCAGTACCTTGCTCACAATTTCACCCTTTTGCCCGTAATAACTGCCTCACAAATTTCCGCAGCTCAAAAACCGCCCGTCCCTACTATTTTAGCACAATAAACGCCGTATGCCTAGAACGGCTCAAGTCTGGGCGGCTATCAGCCCGGATACCGTGCCGTCAGGGGAATATGCCCCTGATTTTCTTCGCTTTCACCACTCTGTCCAGCGCAAGCATATATGCAGCCATTCTGAGGGATACCTGCTTATCCAGGTGTATTTTATATACTTCGTCAAAGCTTCTGAGCATCACCTTTTTCAGCATGCTGTTTATTTCATGCTCCTCCCAGAAAATAGCCTGCAGGTTCTGAACCCATTCGAAATAGGAGACGACAACTCCGCCGGCATTTGCGAGAATATCCGGGACTAGCGTCACTCCCGACCCGGAAAGCACCTTATCGGCCTCTATGGTCGTCGGCCCGTTTGCGCCTTCGACGATGATCTTTGCCTTTATATTTTTTGCAACCGCACCGGTGATCTGATTTTCCATGGCGGCAGGGACAAGGATGTCGGTATCGAGCGTCAGGATATCTTCATTTGTAAGCGCCTTTACTCCCTTTGCAGAATAGCCCTTCAGGCTGCCGGCGTGAGCGGTATAGTCCATGATATCGGCAATATTCAGGCCGTCGGGGTTGTACAGGCCGGTTGTGATGTCGCTTACCGCAGACACACGGTAGCCTTTGTCATAGAACAGCCTGGCGGCGGTGCCCCCGACATTTCCGAAGCCCTGGACCGCAATGCTGCATTTCTGCATATCCATGCCCTTCCGGAAGGCCGTCTCCTCTGTTATTATCACAACGCCTCTGCCCGTCGCCTCTTTTCTCCCCAGCGAGCCTCCGATTTCCAGGGGCTTGCCCGTCACAACCCCAGGTACGGCGTAGCCTTTGAACATACTGTAGGTATCCATTATCCAGCCCATGATTTTAGCATTGGTATTTACATCGGGCGCGGGAATGTCCTTTTCAGGCCCCAGGATGGGAAGTATGGCGGCTGTATAACGCCTTGTAAGCCTTTCCAGCTCCTTTTCCGACAATTGCGAGGGGTCTGCCTGTATGCCGCCCTTCGCTCCGCCGTAAGGAATGTTGACAACGGCGCATTTCCAGGTCATCCATGCCGCAAGGGCTTTTACCTCGTTGAGGCTCACATCCTGATGATACCTTATGCCTCCCTTGCACGGCCCCCTTGAGCTTGAGTGCTGTATCCGGTATCCGGTGAATACCCTGACCGAGCCGTCGTCCATCTCTATCGGGACGGCCACTGTCAGCTCCCTCTCGGGACTTCTCAGCACCGCGTAATCGTTGCAGGCATACCCAAGGTGACCTGCCGCCTCGTCAAGTACGTCCAGCATATTCTGAAAAGGATCGTAATCCGTAGTTGCCATTTTAATCCTCCTGTTCCGGCTGCTTGATTTTTTTAGTCTGCAGCTCATAACGTGCCGCTCCGGCCGAATATCCTCTTTTTTATTTTAAGGCCGGTCGGCGACACCGCCAGGCCTCCTTCAGCGGTTTCCCTGAAGCACGGGGGCATAGCGTTGCCTACGCTCCTCATTGCGTCAATGACCTCGTCGGCCGGTATGGCGCTTTCGACGCCCGCAAGGGCAAGATTGGCGGCCACCATGGCTTCGGCCGCGCCCATGGCATTGCGTTTTATGCACGGCACCTCCACCAGGCCTGCCACCGGGTCGCATATCAAGCCCATTACGGCCTTCAAGGCTATCGCACACGCATGCGCGACCATTTCCGGCGCGCCGCCCATAAGCTCCACCAGAGCGCCCGCCGCCATGGCGGAAGCCGAGCCGCATTCGGCCTGGCATCCACCCCCGGCTCCGGAAATACATGCGCGCCTTGCAATGACCATTCCGATTGCGCCCGATGTGAACAGGGAGCCGACGATCCTTGCCCTCGGTATTTTTCTTTCCTCTCCTGCCGACAGCAATACCGCGGGTATGATTCCGCAGGAGCCTGCCGTGGGAGCCGCAACGATTTTGCCCATGCACGCGTTGACCTCCGACACGGCCAGGGCCTTTACAATGACCCTGTTCAAAGCTTTTCCGCCTAAAAGCGCTCCCGCTTCCATGGCATGCTCCAGCTTTGCCGCATCGCCGCCGCTCAGGCCGCTGGGCGATTTACCGGAGGAGCTCATTCCCGCCTTTACGGCCTCCTCCATCACAAGCAGCCTGCCGGACATCTCCAGAACCAGGTCTCTTTTGGATCTGCCCGATTGGCGGCTTTGCTGCTCGAGGACCAGCGCGGATATCCTTTTACCCTTCCCGGAGGCTTCATCGGCCAGCTCCTGCAGGGAATCGTAGCTGATCATATGCACCTCGCAAAATCAGGACTGCGCCTGATATTTTATCTCATTTGCTTAATTTTTGCGTCATATTCGCGTATTTTGGAATATTGATCGTCCCAGAAGGCCATATCCTTCATTGAATCGAGATATTTCTTTTCATATCCGAATTTGAGCCAGTCGTTTTCCTTTTGCTCATACAGCCGATCCTTTTCGGCTTTTTTCCTCACGTCATAGACCAGCTTTTCATCGGCATTGATGAAGATATCCTTGGCCCATCTCTCCAGTACGTGGCTTTCCACATCGAGATACCTCCTGTTGAGGTCCCCGATCACCGAGTCATACCTGTCGAAGCTGTCCGTCGCTACTGTCACGACATTGTCGGACTCGCCGAGCTTCAGATATTTCGCCATCTTTATGGCTCCTATGATGTTGCAGATACCCGACGGGCCAAACAGGTTTTTCAGCGATTCCGCGGCGGCTCTGTCCACTCCCAGCCCGACCAGCGAGTCCGCGCCGTCGTGTATAACCTTCAGGCCCTGCACCGTTTGCTCGTCATATATATTTACAATAAAGTCGGTCGTAAGCACATTGTGGATGAGCGCGCACATCTTGTCGCCTATTCCTTCGATCCTGTGCTGCCCCCTGCCTCCCGTTGCGAGAGTCGAGCATTCATACGGTTCGAGAGCCGCTGTTTTCGCCTCCGGAAATACGGCTTTTATCCCGTCCCCCGCGCCTATTGTTCCCGCAGAACCCGGCGCCGATGCAAAGCATGCGATCCGCCCGTTGCCTATGCCTTTGACCGCCTCGATCGCGGAGTTTCCCGTCACATACCTGTGGAACCGGTAATTGGGGAAAAGCTCAAATTGTGCGAGCGCCCTGTTTCTCGGGTCCTTTTTCAGCTCATACGTTTTTTCAAGCGTGAGGATTACATCCGACTCGCTGCCCGGCGTTAAAACAAGCTCAGCCCCATACCTCCGAATCCTTTCATATCTTTCCTTGCTCATGTTGTCGGGCATTATGACCTTTGCCTCATAGCCCATCAGCCTGCATATGTATGACACGCCGATACCGAAATTGCCGGTAGAGGGGCCTAGGATCACATGCTCGCCGGGGTTTATCTCGCCGTCCACGCAGCCTTCTATAAGGGTGCTGTAGGCGGGGCCGACCTTATGGGAGCCGGAGGGGAAGCAGCTCCCCAGCATGACGACAATGTTGGCGTCGACTCCGGTAAGCTCCTTCGGCAGGAGGATTTTATTCACTTCATCGCTTTCATTTTTCCAGGTTATATTGAACAGGTTTATGGGGTCAAGCTCATCCGACTTTTGTGCTTTCAAAGCCTTCTGCCTTACATCCTTGTCGCTCGACCCGGGATGCAGCATTTCCTCATAGGTCGGTCCGAACGGTATTTTATTTTTCATTGCCATCCATCGTTCCTTTCACTTCGCCCGGGATACAAAAGCGGTTTGTGCCTGCGCCCTTGAGCTATTTCATATTAATAGCATATTCCTTGCGGGCGGCAGACAGTATTCCGGATTTGCACCTCTCCGGCCGGATTTTTTGACATTGCGAACTAAAGCATCACTTGATATTCAAAGCTGCTTCCGAAAGATGGACCTTTCCGCCCGTCACCGCTGATCCGGCGCTGTGCTGCCGATGGCGGGCAGCGGTATTGTCCGTATTTTTATATAAGCTTCATTTCCTTCAGATTGTTGTAGCTGATCGCGGCGCTTTCCATGGAAGGCCTCTCGCATCTGTCCTGCTCGACCAGGAAATAATCTGCGCCGCACTGCCTGGCGGCTGTGATTATCTCTTTAAAATCCAGGATGCCTTCGCCTACCTCGGCAAAAACGATATCCTCGCTGTCCTTCCTGTCCTTGAGGTGGATAAGCGGGCATCTCCCGGGGTATTTTCGGATATACTCCGCAGGATCGACTCCCGCCTTGCTTATCCAGCAGACGTCCAGTTCCGCCTTTAAAAATTCCGGGTCTGTGTTCTGGTATATTATGTCGAGTCCGTATTGGCCGTTGAAGCTCTTGAACTCGTGCGAATGGTTGTGATAGCAGAAGCCGAGTCCCTTCGCCCTTATTTTTTCACCGATTTTGTTGTAAAGGCTCGCCGCGCTGTGATAGTCCTCAAGGGTCTCGTACTTGTTGTGCTGCAGCACGAGGTACCTGCTGCCCGCCTCAAGATTGTAGGCGATCTCCTCCTCCAGGTTGTTGACCAGCCTGTCCAGCCGGACATGCGAAGCTATGGCCGTTAAACCGTTTCTATCGAGCAGTTTCCTCATTTCCGAAGCCGACAGGTTTTCATAGCCTGCAAATTCCACGCCCCTGTAGCCTATCGCCGCAAGCTTTTCAAGCGTTCCGGCGAAATCCTTCGCGATTTCATCCCTGACGGTGTACAATTGAATCGACAGCATCATACCGACTCACACTCCTTTTTATTTAAGTAAACAGCTTTTCCAATCTTTGCGGATTCATAAATTGCCTCGAGGACCTCTGTGACGACGAGCGCCTCCTCCGGCTTCACAAGAGGTACGGTATCCTCCAGTATACTGTTGATCCAGAGCCTTGTTTCGATATCGCCCGGAGTGGATTTATGCCCTTCATAGAAATCCACGCCCTTTACATCCAGCTCGGGTGCTTTTGTATACAGCTTCCCGAATTCCTCCCCATTGATGCGGAGGCCTTCGTTCATATCCGCGCCTCCGCCGGTGCCGCACAGCGTCGTCCGGGCTTCTCCGGTCTGCAATATGTTCAGGGCCCAGCTGGATTCCAGGACGATCGTCGCCCCGTTCCCCATGGTTATGAAGCCGAAGGCCGAATCCTCCACCGTAAACTTATCCGGGTCCCACGGCCCCCAGGCATTGGCGGAGTCCCTTTTGCCCCCGAGCTTGTGGTAGGCGCTGCCCGCCACATATTTCACATCGTAGTTGTTCATCATCCACAGGGTCAGATCCAGGGCATGCGTACCGATATCGATCAGCGGGCCCCCGCCCTGCTCCTCCTCATTCAGGAACACGCCCCAGTTCGGCACCTCGCGTCTGCGGACGGCGTGCGCCTTTGCGAAATAAATCTCTCCAAGATCGCCTCTGCCGCATATTTTGTGCAGCAGCTGGGAGTCGGCCCTGAATCTGTTCTGATAGCCTATGGTGAGCTTTTTCCCCGTGCGCTTCGCCGCATCGGCCATTCTTCTTGCATCAGCAGAATTTTTCGCCATGGGCTTTTCGCACATTACGTGCTTTCCCGCCTCCAAGGCCGCCACGGTTATATCCGCATGGGATTTATTGGGGGTGCATATATGTACGAGGTCAATGCTCCTGTCCTCCAGGAGCCTGTTGTAGTCGGCGTATGTCTTGGCGCCGGGGGCCCCGTATTTTTGCGCCGCTTTTTCGGCCTTTTCCGGGTCTATATCGCAAAAAGCCGTCATTTCGACGCTTTCGATTTTTTCAAGCGCCGGCATGTGCTTGCCGTTTGCTATGCCTCCGCACCCGATTATTCCTGCCCTGAGTTTTTTGCCTGCCATCGGTGCACTTCCTTTCTCTGTTCAGTTTAAATTCCAGGCCTCATGTATCTTGGGCACATCCGAGATCAATTGCCTTGTATACCCGTGCTGCGGGCGCAGTATTATATCTTCGGCGTCCCCCTTTTCCACTATCCTGCCTTTTTCCATGATGTATATGGTGTCGCTTACGTAATAG
>JAEZJL010000343.1 GCA_023415815.1 Bacillota bacterium
CGCCATTAGTGGTATGCTCATATAACCGTGCAGTTCATTCCTCCATCGACCGCCCTCTGCTCTTTCACCCGTTATGAAATTGGTCCAGCAGCCTTCAGGGAGGTAATAGGCCGCCCGGCCCTCGGGATTAAAGATAGGGGCAACGAGCAGAGAGTCTCCGAGCATATACTGTCTGTCAAGCGTGTCGCAGGCCGGGTCGTCGGGGAATTCGAGCACCATCGCGCGCATTACCGGCAGCCCTTCGCCGGCCGCTTCGCACGCTGAGCCGAAGAGATACGGCATCAGCCTGCATTTAAGCTTCGTGAAGAAGCGGAGGACATCTACGGATTCCTCGTCAAACAGCCAGGGTACCCTGTAGGACTCGTTCCCGTGCAGCCTGCTGTGCGTGGACAGCAGGCCGAAGGCAGCCCAGCGCTTGTATATATCCGGCGATGCAGTCCTTTCAAAGCCGCTGATATCGTGGCTCCAGAAGCCGAAGCCGGACAGGCACAGCGAAAGCCCTCCGCGAAGCGATTCAGCCATGGAATCGTAGGTGGCTGAGCAGTCGCCTCCCCAGTGTACAGGGAACTTCTGTCCTCCGGCGGTTGCGGAGCGCGCGAAAAGCATCGCCTCGCCTTCGCCCCTGTTTTCCTTCAATACCTCGAACACCGCCTTGTTGTACAAATAAGTGTAGTAGTTGTGCATTTTCACCGGATCGGAGCCGTCGAAATAGACGACGTCGGTTGGTATGCGCTCGCCGAAGTCGGTTTTAAAGCAGTCGACGCCCATGTCCAGCAGCCTTTTCAGCTTGCTCTTGAACCATGCTACCGCAGCCGGGTTCGTGAAGTCCACGAGGCCCATTCCCGACTGCCATCTATCCCATTGCCAGACATCGCCCGAGGGAGTTTTGACCAGATATCCGTTTTCGCTTCCCTCGTCAAAAAGAGCGGATTTCTGGGCGATATAGGAGTTCATCCAGACGCATATCCTCAGACCCTTTTCCTTCAAGCGCTCCAGCATCCCCTCGGGGTCGGGGAAGGCCTCGCCGTCCCATTCAAAATCGCACCACTGGTACTCCTTCATCCAGAAGCAGTCAAAATGGAAGACATGGAGCGGCAGATCCCTCTGCCTCATCCCGTCGATAAAGCTGTTTACGGTCTCCTCGTCGTAGCTTGTGGTAAAGGAGGTGGTCAGCCAGAGGCCGAAGGACCATGCCGGAGGCAGCGCGGGCCTGCCTGTGAGGAGGGTGTAGTTTTTCAGCGCGGCCGCAGGCGAGCCTCCTCCCACAACATAATATTCAAGATACTCGCCGGGAACGCTGAACTGCACCTTTGATACGTTTTCGGAGGCAATCTCGTAGGATACCCTTTCCGGATGGTTCACGAATACTCCGTAGCCCCTGTTCGTCAGATAGAAGGGCACGTTTTTGTAAGCCTGCTCGCTGCACGTGCCGCCGTCTTCATTCCACATATCGACCGCCTGGCCGTTTTTTACAAAGGGCGTGAAGCGCTCGCCCAGGCCGTAGACACATTCCCCGATACCCAGGTCCAGCTGCTCCCTCATGTATGCTTCATTTTTATCCGTGGTTATGTATCCCGTGCTCTTGCTGCCGCTTCCGGTGATGCGTTTTCCATTATGGAAGAAAGATACGGCCCAGCCGCTTCCCTTGCTTACGACCACGCTGAGCCCTCCCGAGGTCAGCGAGGCCTGTTCATCCTCATCCTTTATCAGGACCTTTAAGCCGTCGTCGGCGTCCAGAGCAAACTCAGGTCCTTTCAACACCCTGCCCTTGTGATGCCACACCCTTACGCGTATGATGTCGGGGCGGGGTGAGCTGTATTCGAAAGTGAGCATCGTGCCGTTGAGCGTATCCCCCCTGTGCCTGATCCGGCTGCAGGCGGCAAATACGGTGATTTTATTTTCGTCCGTCCTGACCTCCCTGATGTCCATAGGGTTTGAAATGCTGTGACCCGCCCGTATTGACCAATAGCCGTCGGTAAATTTCATATTTTCACGCTCCAATTATATTTATCCGACGCCGATTGTTATTTGTCTGCGCGGATAGTATAATTATATTAACTTCATACGGGCGTTTCTAATAATATTTTAATCATTAATAACAGGATTTTGACATGAACAATGATTTACTGAAGGAAAACCAAATGCACGGCGATGTTATGTTCCCGCTGAACGTATACTCGATAGAGCAGCCCGCGGGCAAAAGCGTGATTGTAGACTGCCATTGGCATGACGAGCTCGAATTCCTTGTGATGAAAAAGGGCCGGGCGCTCTTCCGGATAGACGACAGGCAATACGAGCTTGAAAGAGGGCAGGGCATATTCATCAACAGCGGCGAGCTGCATTCCGGGTACGCTCTGGAAGACGCCCCCTGCAGCTTCCAGGCCGTGGTTTTCAGCCTCTCGTTTTTATACAGCGGCACCCGCGACCTCCTCCAGAGCAAATTTATCGAGCGCATTTCAGGCGCGCAGTGCCCCATACCCAAAAATATCAAAGGCTCCGCTGAGTGGGAAGTCCGGCTGCTTTCAAAGCTTTTTGAAATCATAGGGCTCGGTTTTGAAAAGCCCTATACTTACGAATTGCAGATTAAAGCGCTGCTTTACCAGGTATTTGCGGAGAGCCTGTCCAATACCGGCCCGGCGATGTCCGTCAATAAAAGCGCAGCCGACTTTTACAGGCTGGAGCGGGTGAAAAGTGCCCTAGCGTTTATACATGACAACTACCATAAAAAATTGAGCACCAGGGATATCTCGCTCGCCCTCAACCTGAGCGAAGGTTATCTCTGCCGCATATTCAAGCAGCTTGTCAAAAAAACACCCGTCGAATATCTGAATTATTACAGGGTGAACAAGGCTGCAAGGCTGCTTGAGATAAGCGAGATCAAAATCATTGATGCGGCGATGGAATCCGGCTTCGATAATTTCAGCTATTTTATCAGCACCTTCAAGCACCATATGGGCACAACCCCCGCAAAATACCGCACCGTAAACAGGGCTGAAAGCCGCACGGAGAGATGATGTTTTCTTAAAGCTCGTTATTTGCATTTTTCCCCGTCGGCAAATACACGTCAACCTTATCCTGTGAATTTAAATGCAGCCGCCGGGAAATGCCCCACTTATTTCGCTGTTAAAAATATATACGAATTTTCTTATAGTGTTCAGAAGCATTTTTTAGCTTCAGGCAAAATCGGTCGCTGTGCTTTGACTGCGCAGCCTCCCGCTCTATGCCGATATGCCGAAAAGCTTGCTGAGCTCGTCTTTTTTCAGGCCGCTGCCGATAATGCACAGCCTTCCGGTGTAGTCGGCTCCGCTCTCCTTGATTTCAAGCTCCCCCGGAGTATAGTCAAACTGCAGCCACCTGTTTTCCAGAAGCTGCAGGATGCCTTTCCCCCTCAAAATCATTCCGTATGCCTTCTCATTTTCCAGCAGCTCCAGAATGCCCTTCAATTCCGCCTCACCGTACCTCTTCGGAGTCTCGGCCCCCCAGACGTCAAAGACCTCATCCGCGCTGTGGCTATGGTGATGGTGTTCATCCTTGCAGCCGCATTCGCAGTCACTATCATGGCCTGAATGCTTTAAAACATGCTTCTTTTTATCTCTCAGACCGTTTTCCAGAGAAACGGAGGCATCCTTCTCCGCCACTGAAATGATAAGCTCCGCGCTTATATCCTCCCAGGGGGTGGTTATTATATTTGCCCTGCCGTTCAGCTCCCTTATCGAGCTCGCGACCGTCTCCAGCTTCTGTGCCCCGGCCTTCTGAGTCCTGCTTAAAACAACGGTTCCGGCATGCTCTATCTGATTCTCGAAAAATTCGCCGAAGTTTGACAGGTATATCCGGTATTTCAATGCGTCAACTACGGCTATGCACATGTTTACAGCCAGCGTTTTCTTGAGCTTAGAGGCTTCGCAGGCCTTTATAACATCCGAGAGCTTGCCTACCCCGGACGGTTCGATAATTATCCTGTCAGGCCTGTATTCCGCGATTACTTCCGTGATCGCCCTGCTGAAATCTCCGGCAAGGGTGCAGCAAATGCATCCTGAATTTATTTCTTTTACTTCGGCATATGTATTCTTGAGTATACTCCCGTCTATACCGACCTCTCCGAATTCATTTTCTATGATAACAAGCTTTTCGTGGCTGAACCTCTCGGAAAGCAGCAGCTTTTTTATCAAAGTAGTTTTTCCCGCGCCCAGAAAACCGGATATGATATCGACTTTAATCATAAAAACCTACCCCTTCTATGCAAAAAGGCTTATACTCATATATAAGCCTTCGCCGCAATTTATGATTGAATTGTAGTAAAAAGCCCTATTGTTTGCTTGCCTGCCTGCATTCCCTGCAGAGCCCGAAAATCTCAAGCTTATGCCCCGTTATGTCAAAATCCATTTTATCCTTAAGCTGTTTTTCATATTCCTCCAGGGGGCATCCGTCAATGGAAACCATCTTTTTGCAGCCCGAGCATATCAAATGGTGCCTGTGCTCCAGTCGGTTCAGCTCGTAGGAGGCCTTGTTGTCCCCGGTTATATTGGATTTTATGGCCAGCCCCTTGGATACGAGCGATTCAAGGATCCTGTATACGGAGGATAAGTTAATGGAAATATTTTTTTCCTTGAGCTCAAGGAACATCCGCTCCGCCGTCACCGGCTGGTCGCCTTCTTCCAGCACCTCAAGGATGGCGTTCCGGTGCTTTGTATTCTTCAGCCCTTCCCGTTTCAATATGCTGCCGTAGCTCCCGGTCTCCTGCATTTAAATCAACCTTTCATAACTGCAAAACTTATTGATGCAAATCCCTTTGCATTCTATATTTCATATTTTAGCAGTTATAAAATGTTTTTTCAAATATCATGTCAAAGAACATTTTTACAACCTGTCTACGTCTGGAAGCTTCTTCTCAATGCAAGTGCTGAAAAGAAAAATATTGCGGAAACAAGGACGATTGTGGCCCCCGACGCCAGGTTCAGGTAATAGGAAAGTATCAGCCCGGCAACTCCCGAAACGACCGATATCGCAACCGCCGCAAGGTGATACTGCCTGACGTTCGAGGTCACATTTCTGGCTGCGGCGGCAGGCAGCACAAGCAGTGAATTTATTATCAGCAGGCCAACCCACTGGATGGTGATGGTCACCACCACCGCGATCGCGCAGGTGAACAATATTTCGGAAAGCAGAGTGTTTATGCCCCTGCTGGCTGCAAGCGACTGGTTTATGCTCACCATAAGCACCCTGTTGAAAATGAACAGCCAGAGCAGGACGACCGCAACGAACACAACGAAAAGAAGGACTATCTCCCCGGGCGCGATGCTCAGCAAATCGCCTACCAGATAGGAAGAAAATTTGTTGAAGCTCCCCCCATAGGACAGGATCACCAGGCCCAGGGCCACCGCCGTCGACGAAAACACGCCGATGATGGTGTCGGTTGAGGCTTTGCTCCTATTCTTGATCAGCGTGATGGCAACGGCAAACAGAATAGAAAAGAGCGTCGCCGCCCATACGGGCTCTATCCCTCCCAGCATGGCTCCCAGCGCTATTCCCGCAAACGCCCCGTGTCCCAGCGAATCGGAAAAAAACGCCATGCGGTTGCTCACGACCATGGTGCCCAGTATGCCAAAAAGCGGAGTGACCAGAAGGACGGCCAGAAGGGCGTTCTTCATAAACAGATGCCCCGTCCACTGGAAGGGAAGAATGAAATCTATCAATCCGTACCACCAATCGAGCATCAGCCGTCCCCCCCCTCGTTTCCGTCCTGTATCGCCCTGTCCGAAGGCTTTTTGTACCATGACATTCCGAAAAGCTTTATCGTCCTCTCATCGCCGAATACCTCCTCAGGCGTGCCGCTGCAGACGACGGTCCCGTTTAAAAGTATGACGCGGTCGGCATATGCGGACACAAGGTCAAGGTCGTGCGATACAAGGATGATGGACAGGTCGTATTTTCCCCTCAGCTCCGAAACCGTATTGTAAAACAGCTCCAGCCCTTTCTGGTCGATGCCGGACACAGGCTCGTCGAGCAGCAGCAGGTCGGGTACGGGGTCAAGCGCCAGCGCCAGCAGCACCCTTTGGAGCTCTCCGCCCGACAGAGCTCCGAGCCTCCTGTTTATAAGATGCTCGGCCTTCACCCGCGCAAGGCTTTCATAAACCCTCTCCCTCATCTTTTTCGATATCCTGAGCCATATGGGATTTCCCGTCCTGCAGGCGGCAAAGATGTCGAGCACGCTCGTAGGAGTGCTCAAGTCGAAATTCAGATGCTGCGGTACATAGCCGACCAGCGGGCTGCCGGAGTGGGTTCCCTTCGCGTCCAGGAAATGCAGCTCCCCGGTATGCCTGGTTTCTCCGAGAATAGCCTTGAGAAGCGTGCTTTTTCCGGCTCCGTTCGGGCCAATCACCGCCGTCAGCTCTCCGCAGTGTATATGTATGTTTACATTCTCGAGTATTCTGTTCTTCCCGATGACTACCCCGAAGTTCTCGATCTTCGTGCAGCACAGTCCGCTGCAGTCGCCGCTGCATTGGGCGCAGTTGTGCATGTATTCTCCGCTCATTTCAACGCCTCTTCAAGAGATTTTAAATTCTGCTCCATTATATTTATATAATCGTCATACGCCCCGGGCTTTGCTTCCCCGGTTACGGCCGGATCAAGGTCGTAGACCCTTGCGCCTGTTTCAGCGGCGATCATGTCGGCTGTCTTCGCAGGGTACTGGGGCTCGGCAAACAGGGCTTTTATGCCGGTAGCCTTTACGATGTCGATAGTATCCTCAAGCTCCCTTGCGGACGGGGAGGTGCCCGGCTCCCTTTCTATAACGGCCGCGATATTCAGCCCGAATTCCTTTGCAAAATAAGGGAAGGCCTCATGGAAGGTGATGATGTTTTTATTCTTTACGCCGTCCAGCGACCGGTGCATTTTTTCCTTCAGGCCGTCCAGCTTTTTTATATATGCGTCCGCATTGCTTCTATATTTTAACGCATTCCCAGTATCTATGGAAGCAAGCTGTCCGGAAATATTTTCAACCTGCACAATGGCGTTGGATATGCTCACCCACACATGCGGATTCTCTTCTCCGTCGGCGTCCCTGATCAGCTCTATGCCCTTGCCCGCTTCAACAATCTTTAGGTCCCTCTGCTGGCTTATAACCTTGTCCATAAAGGCTTCCATGCCTGCGCCGTTTATAACGAAGGCGTCGGCCTTTTCAAGAGTTTTCAGGTCCTCCGGGGACAGCTGGTAATCATGCAGGCAGCCGGTCTGCGGCTTTGTCATATTGATCACCTCTACCCCGGGTATATCTTTTGCCACATTGATCGTAGAAATATACATGGGATAAAACGAGGTCACGATGGTGAAGCCCTCGCCGCCACGGCTTGACGTGCCGTCCTCCCGGCCGCATCCGCTCAGCAGAACGACGGCTGTTATTAAAAGTAAAAAAGTCCTGATCAACCTTGAAACCATTCCCGGGCCTCCACAAATCCAAATGAGAATCATTTGCATTTTTTAATTATATACCAATTTTTTATCCTTGCATAACTATTTTTTAATTTTTAACAAAAAATTAAACACATCCCTTAAGAGCTGTCCGAGACATGCCGTATTTAAGGCAATATTTAATTTTCATATTGACTTAAAGTTTACGTTATGGTTTACAATCTAATTATACCCGGCAGGCCGTGCTTACGGCTGAAACATCGCCCGGAGAGCTCGTCGGGTTGCTTCAGGTAAAATCCGCCCAACCGAGTCACCGGTCAGGTATCTGTTGCCGCTGATTCAATATAAATTAACGAGGAGGTTCTACATATTATGAGGACAATGAAGCTGGGAAAATCGGATCTGCAGACGCCGGTCATAGCGGTCGGCTGTATGCGCATCAACGGGTTAAGCAAGCCCGAAGCCGAACGCTTTGTACAGACGGCTCTGGACCTTGGCGCCAATTTTTTTGACCATGCGGATATTTACGGAGACGGGGCATGCGAGGAAATCTTCGCGGATGCCGTGGGCATGAACAGCACCGTGCGGGAAAAATTAATCCTGCAGTCCAAATGCGGCATACGCAAGGGCGTTGCGTTTGACTTTTCCAAGGAGCATATTCTGAAATCGGCGGAGGGCATCCTGAAGCGTCTGAAAACCGATTACCTGGACGTGCTGCTCCTGCACCGCCCGGACGCGCTGGTGGAGCCGGAAGAGGTTGCCGAGGCGTTCGATAAGCTGTATGAAAGCGGGAAGGTACGCAATTTCGGCGTCTCCAACCAGAATCCCATGCAGATCCAGCTGCTCCAAAAGTCCGTGAAGCAGCCCATCATAGCCAATCAGCTGCAGCTTAGCATCACAAACGCCACCATGATTTCGCAGGGGCTGCATGTCAATATGCTGGATAACCCCGCCGTGAACCGCGACGGAAGCGTTCTGGATTTCTGCCGCCTGAACGAAATAACGATACAGCCGTGGTCGCCCTTCCAGTACGGGTTCTTTGAGGGCGTCTTCCTGGGCAATGAGAAATTCCCCGAACTGAATGCCAGAATCGACAAAATCGCCGCCCGATACGGCGTTAGCAATACTACCATAGCCATAGCGTGGCTGCTGCGCCACCCGGCCAAAATGCAGCCTGTGACCGGAACCACAAACGCGGAGCGGCTGAGGGACTGCGCAAAGGCCGCCGATATCAGACTCACGAGGGAGGAATGGTATGAAATCTACCTTGCCGCCGGGAACATTTTGCCGTAAGCAAACATTATAAGGAGATTATCTAATGAATATCGATCTTGCAGGAAAAATCGCCCTGGTAACAGGCGCCTCGGGAGACCTCGGAAGAGTGATGGTGCGCACGCTGGGACAGTGCGGAGCGGACATTGCGGTTCATTATCTGAAAAACTCGCGGAAGGCTTTCGAGCTGGCGGCGGAAATAGAATCCTGCGGCAGGAGGGCGCTTGCGGTCCAGGCCGATATAACGGACTTCAATTCAATCCTGGCCATGCGGGACGTGGTTGAGGAAAAGCTGGGAACTCCGGATATCATAGTGGACAATGCGGTTATACAGTATACCTGGACAAGCGTGCTGGAGCAGCCGGCGGAGGACTATGAAAGCCAGTTCCGCTCCTGCGTAATGCAGAACGTATATATGGCGAAGGCCTTTATACCGGGCATGATCAAAAAGGGAAAGGGCAGATTCATCGGTATCAACACGGAATGCATCAACCAGATAGCTCCCACCCAGTCGGCCTATGTTGCGGGCAAGAAGGGCATGGACGGCGTACTGAGGATTCTGGCCAAGGAGGTCGGAGAGCACCAGATAACCGTGAACCAGGTAGCCCCGGGCTGGACGATCAGTGACCGTGACAGAGCGCCGGATTTTGGCGAAAGGGAGCGCAGCGGTGAATACGAAAGCACTGTGCCGCTCAAGAGAAGAGGCACGGACCAGGAGATAGCAAATGTCGTTGCATTTCTGGCGTCCGACCTGGCAAGCTACATAACTGGAGCCCTTATACCAGTCAGCGGCGGAAACGTGATGCCTTGATGTGTTTTCGGGCGGGGGCAGCCGCAGATGGCTGTCCCCGCCTTGCCCCTCGGATATGGAGGGCGGCCGGGAATGTTCTACGCCTGCACCCTGCCGTCTGATATTGACATCAGGTCGGCGTAATATTTCTGCACCGTCTGCATGAATTGTCTCAAGGCTGTGACCGATTCATCGTCATGAATAATGATAAGGCCGTAGACCTTTTTGCCGTACCTGACCGTTTTCCTGACAATGCAGCATTTGAATTTGCCGACCTCTTCCTGCAGGACCATGTCTATCTCCACCTGCTCCTTTACTTCAAAATCCGTGTTTGTGTAAATGCACAAGCCGGTTTCCGAAATATCCTTTATGCAGATGTCGGACACCACCATGTTGTTCTTGCTGACTATGCCATACAGCGAAGTGGACATTCTTGCCGCCCCTCTTCTTTCTATGGGCACGCTTTTGCTTTCCGCAAATATGATCAGCGTCCGTGCAGGAGTCTGCATATTAACGCTTACAACGCTGCCCCCAAGGGCTTCATAACCGTTTTCCAGCAGCAGCCCCACAACAACGGGATCACCTTTTCCAATATTAAGTTTCATTTCATCCAGCAATACGACCGAGAAGAAGTTGTCCAGATTGTCATTCCTGATATGGCAATTAATGGGCAGCTTGCTGTCATAGTGCAGGATTATCGCTTTATTAAAATTTTTCATCTCTCTATACCTTACTTCCGCATGACTTCCCGGGCACACTGCCCGTAAAACCATAAAACTCCCCGGAATTATATTATCATTATTACGGCTGAAAAAAAACTCCCGATTTATAAATGTTTCAGGCTTGCACTGCCGCAGCCTCAACTTGACCGTATCTTTTTTCTGTAAAAAATAATATAAATTATAGATCATTAATTGGAAATGTTCTCCTTAATTTTTGTTAAAATTTTTAAACATTGCCAGCGTATCGCTTCCATTTTGTTAAAACATTTAATACTAATCTTATCGATTGCTTAATTTATTTCGTATTTTCGCAAAAGTGTTTAAATTTTTATCGCAGTGTAATATTATATATATGTAAGACAGATGATGAGGTGCGAAATGGATAGTATCGATGTAAAAATATTAAAGCTGCTGCAGGCCAACGCCAGAATAACCGCCTCGGAAATAGCCGGCGAGGTAAACCTTTCAATCCCGGCGGTAAGCGAGAGGCTCAAGAAGCTCGAAGCATCGGGTATTATCAAGCAGTACACCACCATAATCAACCCGGAGCGGCTGAATAAGGACCTGATGGCAATAATATTCATCACCCTTGAGCGGCCGAAGTATTCCGAAATCTTCGTGGAATTTGTGAAGGAAAGGAACGACATCCTCGAATGCCACTATCTTGCCGGAGATTTCGACTACGCGTTGAAGATAATGACCGAAAACACGGCGACGCTGCAGGAGCTGCTCAACCATATAAAAAGCGTCCAGGGCGTGCAGAAAACAAGGACAATAATCGTTTTATCATCTGCGAAGAACAACTACTCGGTTATACCCGAGGATTTTGAAAAGAATGTTTAGTATTAACGGGAGGTGATTGTTATGTTAACAGACGGATTTCTGACTGAAACCAGAAACACTTCAGGGAGCGGTCTCTATACATACTGCAAGATAGAGGGATTGGACTACCAATATCTTGCGGTATGGATGAACAAAAAGAGCAGCCGGAAAGAAGCGGCAACCAGGCAAAAGAAATTAACGGCACGCAAGCTGTTCAGTTTTTAATGCAGCACAAAAAAACAGATTCCCGCGCGGAATCTGTTTTTGCCTTTATAAACTCACTCCTTTTTAGCGGCTTTATTATCAGGCTCCGACAGGAGTTTTTCAAATAAAGCCTCAAATCTTTCATCATCTTGCTTTGTCCGCTTGAACGGTCCTGCGGTTCTGCCGCCGGACCTCCGGACCTTTTGTGCCAGATGCCTCTCGAAAAGCAGCCTGTCGATGTTGGCGTCGGTATAGCTCATTCCATTCTGGTTAAGGACCCGCGCCCCCTTTGGAAGAACAAGGGCGGCAAGGCCGAAATCCTGTGTCACAACAACATCCCCGCGCCTCACCCTGTTGGCGAGCGCTATATCCACTGAATCTGCCGCCCTGTCCACCGTGATCACCTCCGAATAGCCGTCATCGATGATATGACTGGTATCTACGAGCATGACTACCGGTATTTTAAACCGCTTCGCAAGCTTTATGATGATATCCTTGACCGGGCAGGCGTCCGCGTCCACAAGTATTTTAACGTTCAAACGGTTCTCGCCGTTTTCAGCATTGTTTTCGAAAGACCCCATTTTTATTCTCCTTTTGAATTGCTCCCCTACAATCTTAACAATATTCCTGTAGGAAAGCAAAGA
>JAEZJL010000474.1 GCA_023415815.1 Bacillota bacterium
CATAAAAGGAAATGGCCTGAAGGGGATCGAAATCGATATGAATTCCACGCCGGACGCCCTTCCGGCAATGGCTGTAGCCGGCTGCTTCGCAGAAGGCGAGACCCGGCTGCTGAATGTGCCCCAGGCAAGAATGAAGGAGACGGACAGGATCCATGTCATGTGCACCGAACTGAAAAAGCTGGGAGCGGACATAGAGGAGCTGCCGGACGGCTTGATCGTCAGGCGCAGCAGGCTAAAGGGCTGCCGTGTGAACGGACACGACGACCACAGGGTGGTAATGGCGCTGGCCGTGGCGGGCCTGAATACGGAAGGCGAGACGGTTATCGATACGGCGGAGGCCATGAACGTCACCTTCCCTGAGTTCATCGGCCTGATAAAGGCCTGCGGCGGAGACATGGAATTAATATGACGAAAAAAATATGTAACTTTAGCAACTTTTGCGCAATTTTTGTTGAATTTTTGTATAAAATGAATATTGCAGCTTATATGGATAAACAGCCTGGAGGTGTTTAGTTAGTTATGATGGGTAATACATTCGGAAGGATGTTTAGGATAACCACCTGCGGAGAATCTTACTCGGGCAGCTTCAGAAAGCACCCGGAAATACCGCAGGAGCTGCGCGGGGGACTGCTTGCGATTGTTGACGGCGTACCGCCCGGCATAAAGATAACGTCCGAGCTGATACAGGCGGAGCTGGACAAGCGGAAGCCCGGCCTCTCCCGCTTCAGCACGCCCAGGAAGGAGGCGGACAGGGTCTATGTCTTTTCGGGAGTCATGGAGGACGATCTGACCACAGGCGCGCCGGTGGGACTGATGATTCCCAATTCGGACGCCGGGGAAGTACATATAAGGCAGCACAAGGAAAACAGCAGGCTGATAAGGCCCGGCCAGGCCGCCTACACCTATTTTAAAAAGTACGGGCAGTTTGCCGACTGGGCGGGAGCAGGCCGCGCTTCCGCAAGGGAAACTGCGGCAAGGGTGGCCGGGGGAGCGGTGGCAAAGGCTGTGCTGGATACCATGGGCATAGACGTGATTTCCTTTGTAACGGAATCACACGGAATCAAAGCGTCGCCTGTGAGCTACGAAACCGCAAAGGCAAACTACAGGAAAAATGAAATAAACTGCCCCGATCTCGTAAAAGCCGGGGAAATGATCGCGGATCTCTTGAAGGTAAAAGATGAAGGGGATTCCTGCGGCGGCGTTGTAGAAATCATCGCAAAGGGCGTGCCTGCCGGACTGGGCGAGCCTGTTTTCGACAAGCTCAGCTCGCTGATAGCGCATGCGCTAATGTCTATCGGCGGAGTGAAGGGGCTGGAGTTCGGGGACGGCTTTGAGCATGCCAGGATGAAGGGCTCCGAAGCCAATGACACTCCGTATTACGACGAGGCCTCGGGACGTATCAGATTCAGGACAAACAGGGCCGGAGGCCTGCTGGGAGGCATATCCAACGGCGAGGAGATACGGGTCAGGGTGGCGGTCAAGCCGACGCCTACCATTTTAAAAACGCAGGCGACCGTCGATGTCGAAAAGCTTGAAAATACGACAAATGTCTTTGCCTCAAGGAGCGACCCGACGATATGCACAAGGGTTTATCCCGTATGCGAGGCGATGGTGCGCATGGTGCTGCTTGACGCCATTTATATGGCGGGCGGCTACAGAAGCGTATCAACTGCCGTTGATCCGAGGTGGGACGGGCTATGAGCGGCGTTGCGGGGCGCAATATAGTGCTGATCGGCATGCCGGGGGCGGGAAAGAGCACCATAGGCCCCCTGCTTTCGGAGCAGCTGGGTATGGAATTTGCCGATATCGACGACATTATACGGTCGAACCGGGGGGAAGAGCTCAGGGACATTGTCAAAAACCACGGCTTTGAGTATTTTCTCGAAATACAGGAGCGGATCATCGCATCGCTGAGATTGTCCGACCATGTCCTTGCAACGGGCGGAAGCGTAATAAAGAGCCCGATTTCAATGAGCAGTCTGAAGGAAAACGGAATTGCCGTCTATCTGGAAATAGGCTTCGATACCTTCGAGCAGCGCCTTGCACCGGGCAGGAGACTTGCCAGAAACGGCGGACAAAGCCTCAGGGAAGTCTATGACGAAAGGACGCCTTTGTACCTGGAATATGCCGATATCGTCGTTCACTGCAGCGGAAGGACAGTGGCGTCGATCGTCGGTGAAATCCTCGAAAAAGTCTAATGTACTCTTAATGTACCTATTTATTGTATAATTTATAGTATCAGTAAGTCTGAAAGGAATTTATTGATTATTGTCGAATATATAAAGTTAATGTGTTATTTTTTTGAATGGAGTAGAAATGCAAATGATCGAAACAATTTCGGTGCTGATCGCGGATGACAATCTGGAATACGGGAATCTGCTGAATGAATACATAAGCCAGTATGAAGATATCGTCGTAAAGGGTATTGCCACGGATGGAGTGGAAACAATCGAAAAGATCGGCGAGCTCCAGCCCGACATCGTCATACTGGATATCATCATGCCAAACCTTGACGGTATCGGCGTGCTTGAAAAGGCGGCGCAGATGAAGTTCGCGCACAAGCCTTTGTTTGTGGTGCTTTCCGCCATAGGACAGGATGTGTTCGTC
>JAEZJL010000121.1 GCA_023415815.1 Bacillota bacterium
CGGCTGCATATACCATGCTGCAAAGCTGTACCTGATGGAAAACACAGATTGGCCGACCTCCGTTATCAGCGCCGATACGAGCCTCGAGGCCCGGACAAGGGCGCTCAGGGAAGGACCCTACGGAAGATGCGTCTACCGCTGCGACAACAATGTGGTCGACCACCAGGTAGTGAACATCGAATTCGCCAACGAGGTGACCGCCGCTTTCACCATGTGCGCTTTTACCGGCAGCATCACCAGGACGATAAAATTAATGGGTACCGGAGGCGAAATCAGAGGGGTGATGGAAAAGAACGAAATAGAGATCACCGATTTTTCCTCTCAAAGGAAGGAGGTCGTCCGCCTGGACGAGACCGGGGGCAGCACGGGCCATCAAGGCGGCGACAGGGGACTGATACGCGATTTTGTGCGTCTGGTGCAAAGGGACGGCGCGGACGAGGGACTTACCTCGGCCGGCATATCCGTGCAAAGCCACCTCATGGCCTTCGCCGCCGAAAAATCCAGGCTTGAGAAAAGGGTGATTGAAATGGAGGAGTACATAAAGGAGCAAAAAAACCTCAGGTGAGGGTGCTCCGGTCCGGCGAAAGGTAATCATTCATGAAAGGCTTCCCTGAAAAGCTCGAACCTTTTCGCCAGTTCGGGGTCGCTGTCGAGGAATTTGTTCAGGAGGTTGATTTTTTGCAGCGTGGCTGCGGTAATGTTGTGCTCGATCAGTTCGGTTTCCAGCAGGATGCTGTCTCCGCCGCCGAGCTGCCTGAGGAAGGCTTCTATTATATTGTGCCTTTCAAGAAGGAATTTGCCTATTTCCTTGCCGTTTTCCGTGAGGAAGATGATGCCGTACCGCTTGTAGTACAGCAGTCCGAGCGCAGAAAGCTTCTGCACCATTCTTGTCGCCGAGGGGGCCTGTACGTTCAAAAGCTCGGAAAGGGTGTTTATGCGCATATAGCCCTCCACCAGGCTATTTCTGTATATCATCTCAAGATAGTCCTCCATGGCCGGCGTCAGCAGTCTTTTGTTCTGTTCGAGCAGCTGGTAGCCGCGAACGGTATGAAACTTTTCCGATTCCTCCACAAAACCACATCCCGAAAGCATTGAGCGGTTGCCGTGCGCTCATATAGAATTATATTCACCGCCGTCCGCAATTATTTGCGGCAGAGTGCCGCCGCATAAAAATATTGGAAGCTCAGGCTTCCAATATTTGTCCGGACCGTTTGACGCGCGTCAAATATTCATATATCAGTAGTTCTCCGTAATTTCCTTTTTCAGCGATATGAATTTGTCCCTGTACAGCGGGTCCTGCTCCTGCCTGCCTCCCGCATCGGCCACAACCAGTGCGTCCCTGTACGCTCCGGCCTTTACAAGCGCTTCGGCAAGCCTGTACCAGCCGTCCATCGCAGCAGGATTCTGCCTGGCCTTTTTCAGGTAATAGGGAACCACCCTTGACCGGTAATAGCGCGTGCCGTCGGCTGCCTGTTCCAGCTGCAGCCCGGACCAGTTCAGGA
This sequence comes from Bacillota bacterium, assembly GCA_023415815.1. Lineage (GTDB taxonomy): Bacteria > Bacillota > Clostridia > Acetivibrionales > DTU013 > JAEZJL01. The sequence continues at coordinate 1,503 of JAEZJL010000121.1, forward strand.
CCTCTATGTCGTAATTTCCGTCTTCGGATTTGTTCCAGACGGATAAGGTTTCTTTCCCGCTTCGGGCGTTTTTGGGCTTCCTGACAAGCTCCACCCAGCCGTAGCCCCGGCTGAAGAGCCTGGTAGCGGCGCCGTTTGCAAGAGTATAGCCGTAAAGTATGTTTCCCGAGGTGCCTCCCGTCATTCCTGTCAAAAGCTGCAGCTTGTTTTCACCCGTAAGGTTTACGGCGTTCCTGTAGCCGATGCCGTCGTGCGCCTGATGATAAATTTCCGCCGCTCTTTGCCATTTGCCTTCCTGCGACTTCAATATAATTGTGCGTATCCCCTCGCTTGTCCTGTAGGTCGCCACCAGCTCATCCTGCCGGTCTCCGTCCAGGTCTGCCAGCAGGGTCTCCTGAGCGCCGCTGGGAAGCCTGGGCTTAAGAAGCTTTGCGTTTGCCGGGAGAAAGCTCTTTACGACAGCCGTGTAATCAATGACCTCCGGCTTTTTGGTGAGCTGCCCGAGCACGTTGTTGAGGCCTCTGCTCAAGGTCTGGACAGAGCCTTTCAGAGTTTCGAGCGGGTTATTCAGACGTATTTTGTTTGTTGTGCCTTTCTTATTCGTATATCTTTTTGTCTGCGGCTTTTTACCATTTCCGCCCGATCTTGTACGGGAAAACGGATGGTCGTCGTATGCGCGCTTGAGCATCCTGCCCAGCTGCTCCAGGCCGGACCCGCGCGGCGGTTTGAATTCAGGTAGCTTTATGCTTGTCAGTCCCATGACTGCGAACTCCTTTACCGGATATTTCTTTTATATATTATGCAGGACCGCTCAAAAGGTTAAAGCGCCCGCTCGATATTAAACCGTACGGGACGGATACGGAGCGCGGCCGGCCGGCTGATCAAACGCGTGAGGCTGGCATATGCATAAAAACAGGCAATATTTATGATTTCTTTACATATTAGTATAAATAAGCTAGTATATTATTAGATATTTTATTATTTTATCTGGAGGGGGTATATTATGAATACCAGGCAGCCAACCATACTCATCTGTGACGATTCGCTATTAGTCCGCAAAAAAATGAAGGATTGCCTGAATACATACGGCAGCTTTAACATCATTGAAGCGGCCAACGGACAGGCTTCGGTAGATATGTACAGACAGCACCTCCCCGACCTGGTGTTCCTTGATATCGTAATGCCGGATAAATCGGGAATCGAGGCCCTCGCCGAGATCAAGGCGATCAACGGCGGCGCCAAGGTGGTAATACTCTCCTCTTCGGGCACAAGGACGCATCTCAAGGAAGCGATGGAGGCAGGCGCTTCGGACTTCATACAAAAGCCCTGGGATAATTCCCAGATAGAGCATATCGTAAAAAATCTATCCATATAAGGAGTGTAAAGCATGTATACTCAATACTTCGGAAATTATCTCCTGAATAAGGGGCTTATAAAACCTGAACAATTGGCAGATGCGCTCGACTACCAGCGCTCCGTCCACCTGAAGCTGGGAGTGCTGGCGGTAAATGCGGGCTATATGGCGCCGGGGCAGGTGGAGACCGTCCACAACGCACAGAAAAAAGCGGATAAAAAATTCGGGGAGCTTGCGATTGAGCTGGGATACATAAATGAAGAGCAGCTCAAAGCGCTTCTGAACACCCAGAAGCAGGGACATCTCATGCTGGGACAGGCTCTGACGGATCGGGGCTATTTTACGCTTGAGCAGCTCCAGTCCGCGCTGGAAGGCTATAAAAGGGAAAGCGGCATGTCGAACAGGCAGTTCAATGTTATAAGGCAGGACGACGCCGAGGAACTGGAGCAGATCTTCCGGGGCTACGGCGAAACTCTCCTGAGCAGGGCATACGCCGACTATGTGACGCTGCTTGTCAAAAACATAATAAGGTTCATAGACGACAACCCCACGGTTGAAATAAAGGTTCTGGAAGGCGGATATAAATCCGACTGGTATGTCTATCAGGAGATTACCGGAAGGATAGGGGTAAAGACGGGAATCGCATGCGGAAACAGCGCCTTCATAGAGCTGGCAGGTAGATTCGCCGGAGAGAAGCTGACGGAGGCGGACGAGCTTGCACAGGCCTCCGTAGGGGAGTTCCTGAATCTCCACAACGGCATTTTCCTGGTAAACATGTCGAACAACGGCATAGAGCTTGAAATGAAGCCCCAGACCGTGGTTAAGGATTACAGCACGGAAAATCCCGATAAGGATTATGTTATAACCTGCCGTCTGAGCCTGGGCGAATTTGACCTGATAATTTCATAAAGGTATGTAAAGGGACACGCCTGCACAGAGAGCGCGGTTTTAGGGCTCAGGGCGCGTCCCTTTTTCAACCCTGGCCTCTCTGTGCTGATTTTTCTTTTTGTAAGGATATAATAATGATATAATTATTTGCATCAAGCTTCGGGAGGTTCGACTTGAACGACCGGTCAGAGGGCAAGGCGCTGCCTGATATCATAGCCAGCGGGCTTAAAATACTTTTTGTAGGCTTCAATCCCGGGATCAGATCAGCCGCGGAAGGGCACCACTATGCGGGCGCAAGCAACAGGTTCTGGAGGCTTCTGCATGAGTCGGGCCTTACGCCGTACAGGCTGTCCCCGGAGGAGGACAGGAAGCTGCTCGACTACGGCTATGGGTCCACGAATGTTGTCGACAGGCCCACCAGGCAGGCCGGAGAGCTGGGGGCGGAGGAGCTGGCCGGGGGCTGCGGCTCGCTGGCGGCGCTCATTTCGGATTACAGACCGGAGATAGTCTGCTACGTGGGTATAGGGGTTTACAGGATATTCAAGTCCGTGACGGCGGGGGTCCCGAAGAGCAGGCTCAGGATCGAAACTGGCCTCCAGGGCGAAAGCCTGATCTGCGGCGTAAAGGACTATGTATGCTCCAATCCCAGCGGACTGAACACCATACCTTACGGCCGCCAGCTTGACTGCTTCAAGGATCTGAAGAAGCTTATATAACAACAATTTTGAAAGGTGGTAATTGTATGCAGGAACCGAAATTATTCACTTTACTCCCGGACTATGTAGCAACGCCGGACGGCATGGCCATAGCTTCCAACGGAGATCTGGTGCTGGCCTGCCCAAACTATGCAGACC
>JAEZJL010000221.1 GCA_023415815.1 Bacillota bacterium
TGACACTCTTGCCGCCGTCAGCGTGAACGGGGCGCAGCTCGCCGAGACGGACAACATGCACCGCACTTATGAATTCGATATAAAGAACAGCCTGCGCGAGGGGATCAACAGTATAAGGGTGGAGCTCCGCTCTCCCGTGGCCTTCATAGACAGAATGGACGCAGAAAACCCTATATATGGCGCACAGGAGGCGATGAAGGGCTTTTCGCACATAAGGAAGGCGCACTGCATGTTCGGATGGGATTGGGGACCGCAGATACCGGACCTCGGCATATGGAGGGATATAGCCGTTACAGGCTACGGAGAGGACAGGCTGGAGGACGTGTATGTGACCCAGGAGCACGGAGACGGAAAGGTCGGATTGGATGTGAGGGTCAGGCTGGATCGGAAAAGCGTAAGGCCGCTGACCATCAGGGCCAGGATTACGGCTCCGGACGGCGGCATTATTGAAAACGCGGTCTCCGCCGCCGGGGGTCCCGAACACATCGCGCTGCAAATCGTCCGGCCCGAGCTATGGTGGCCGAACGGCTTCGGAAGCCAGCCGCTGTATGGGCTGGAGGTCGATTTGTTCGAAAATGGTGCCCTGCTGGACAAAACCGAAATGAAAATCGGCCTGAGGACGATACAGATAAAGAGGGAAAAGGACAGCTGGGGCGAGTCCTTCGAATTTGCTGTGAACGGCGTTTCGATCTTCATGATGGGCGCCGACTACATACCCGAGGACAACCTCCTTGCGAGATGCGGCCGCGGACGCACGGAAAAGCTTATAAAAAGCTGCGTTGAGGCCAATTTTAATTGCATACGGATATGGGGCGGGGGCTATTATCCCGAGGACTATCTGTATGACCTTTGCGACGCTCACGGCCTGATCGTGTGGCAGGATTTCATGTTTGCCTGCGCCGTTTACGACCTGGACGCCGGCTTCGAGCAGAATATTGCAAAGGAGGCCGCCGATAACATCAAAAGGCTCCGTCATCATGCCTCGCTCGGAATATGGTGCGGAAACAACGAAATGGAAACCGCCTGGGTCAACTGGGATTTTCCAAAGACCGACAAGCTCCGCGCCGGCTATATCAGGATGTTTGAAGAGCTGCTGCCTGCGGCCGTTAAAGAATACGACCCCAACACCTTCTACTGGCCGTCTTCCCCGTCGTCCGGCGGCGGCTTCGCCGACCCCAACAGCGAGAACATGGGGGATGTGCATTACTGGGACGTCTGGCATGGCCTCAAGCCCTTCACCGACTACAGGAAGTTTTATTTCAGGTTTGTCTCGGAATTCGGCTTCCAGTCCTTCCCGTGCCTGAAAACCGTGGAGACCTTCACGCTGCCAGAGGACAGGAATATTTTCTCCTACGTCATGGAAAAGCATCAGAAGAACGGCTCCGCCAACGGCAGAATACTTTATTATCTTTCCGAGAACTTCAGATACCCTAGGGATTTCGAAGCCCTGCTGTATACCTCCCAGCTCCTGCAGGCCGAGGCGATAAAATACGGCGTGGAGCACTGGCGCAGGAACAGGGGCAGATGCATGGGCGCCATTTACTGGCAGCTAAACGACTGCTGGCCGGTTGCCTCTTGGGCAAGCATCGACTATTTCGGCAGGTGGAAGGCGCTGCATTACTTTGCGAAGAGGTTTTTCGCCCCCGTGCTGCTCTCAGCCTGCGAAGAAGGGCTCGGGGTGTCGCTGCATGTGACCAATGAGACCATGGAGCCCTTTACGGGTGAAATAAGGTGGAAGCTCCGCAGCAACGATTCGGAGATTCTTGAAGAGGGCGCGGCTGAGGCACAGGTCGGGCCGCTGAGCTCCGAAGCCTTCTGCAAGCTGGATTTTGCAGGCCTTCTGGCGGATAAGGCCCTGCAGAGGAGGACATACCTTGAGTACGGGCTGTATTCCGGCGCCCTTTGTATTGGCGGCGGCACCGTGCTGTTTGCCAGGGCCAAGCATTTCGAGTTCCTTGATCCTCATCTTGCGGTGAGGGTCCGGGACGCGGGCGAAGAGTTCCGGGTGGAGGTATTCGCCCAGGCGTATGCGAAATACGTGGGGCTTGACCTGTCCGATGGGGATTGTATTTTCAGCGACAATTATTTTGACATGTCGGCAGGCGAAAGCAAGCTTGTGACCGTGAAGAAATCCGATCTGTCCCGGGCCATGACAGCGGAAGAATTCATTGAAGGGCTTGACACGAGAAGCATTTACGACCTGTCCTGACGGTATAATAAGGGGCTTTCCGAGCAATAATACGCTCGGGGGAGTGATTTGCTTGGATGTGACAAGAGCAAGGCAGATACTGCAGTCCGGGGATTCCGTGCAGGTGCTCCACCGGGGCTCGCCCATATGGATCGAAAGAGTCCTGGAAAACAATACCGCGGAAATAAGCTACCCCGGAAACGGACGGAAGGAAATCGTACCGGTTTATCTGCTCGTAGAAAGCTAACCAGTTTAAGAACAGTCCGGCTCTCAGGCGCCTCGCGCGCCGGGGGACCGGGCTGTTCTTTCTCCGTCCGGGCGCATTCCGGATTTTTATCAGTTCATTTTTCCGGCAGCTTCGGGCTTGCTCAGCCCGAGCTTTTCGTAATAGACCAGCACCCCTTCCGCAATGGAGGCGGCAAGCCGGTTTCTGAATTCGTCGTCAGCCAGCAGCTGCATTTCATGCCGGTTGGTGATAAAGGCCGTCTCCACAAGTATTCCGGGCACTCCGGTATTGTTGAACAGAAAGAAGCCCGCTGTCTGAGCCGCATGGACGTCCCTCCAGGGCTCGTCTGAGCTGAGGCAGTTCAGCGAATGCTGGACACAGCCTGCGAGCACCTCGGACTGCTTGAATTTCGTGCCGTAATATACGATGGAGCCGCAGGCCCGCGGGTTATTGACGTTTGAATTCACGTGAATGCTGATGAAGAGCTGGGCCTCCGTCCCGTTGATAATCGCGGCCCTGGCCGCCAGATCCCTCTGGTGCCTGCTCCCCCCGTCGGGACCCAGACTCTCCAGAGATTCGTCCCGGTCTCTTGTTAGGACAGCCTTGAAGCCTTTCTCTTCCAGCAGCTTTTTAAGCCTCAGTGAAACGGAGAGATTGATCTCCTTCTCAAGGAAGCCTCCGGCGCTTGCCCCGCCGTCAATACCGCCATGACCCGGATCGATAACGATAATATCCGTATCCGGGCTGTTGAAGCTGTCCCTGCTGCCGTTTATGAGGCTGAGGATCAGAAGGGCCGTGAACAGGATAGGTATGGACAGCGCCGCGGCGATAAGGGCTTTTTTTCTTTTTGTCCTGTAAAAATAGTATATTTTCATTTAAAAACCACGTCCGGGATTATTCATTAAAGTATATTCGCGCCGGTACTCCGTCAACCCACATTCTTGAGCTTGCGGCGTTAAATTTTTATTGGGGCGGGCGTGAAACAGTCAGTTTACATAAATTGTTCGTTGAAAACGGGCCGGATGTGTTGTAAGGTATGATACGAGGACGCTCCCGGCCTTATATATGCAGAGTACGCCGGAGCAGGGCGTCGCCGCGTATATAGAGGGAGAATGTCAAGTGGGGAAGATCAAGCTGTTTAAAGCAGCCGCGCTTTGGGCCACCGTCTTAGGCCTCGTATTATCTCCGGCTCAGCTGAGCGCTGACGCCGCTTCAAAGAAATTCAATATGAGCTATTTGTATTTCGGCAATTCGAATTCATACACAGGTATAGTAGATAAAACAGGAAATTCGCTGGACGCCATAGCTCCCAGCTATTTCGACCTGAATGCCGACGGCAGCCTGAAGCTCACTCCGGCGCTGGATGCAGGCTTTGTAAAGGACATGCACGACAGGGGCATACAGGTTACGCCCTTCCTGAGCAACCACTGGGACAGGCAGAAGGGCATAAAGG
>JAEZJL010000223.1 GCA_023415815.1 Bacillota bacterium
GCCGGATTTTTTATAAAGCTTGTACAAGTTAATATCCTCATGGATATATAATAGCATTTTTTTTCACATCTTTTAATTAATATGCCATATTTTTTATCGGATGTTTTATTTATACCTCCAGGCACCCCGGGAATTCATCCGGTACAAGCTTATCCGCTTCGTAAAGGATCTCCAGAAAAGCCCTGTCGCCGGAAGAAATGGAAGCCTCGGCAAACGACCTGCACCAGCCGCAGCTCCCGCAGACCTTGGTGCAGGCCTCCGGGTGATTGACAAACCTTTCCCAGAAGCCGTCAAGCTTTTTGTTGTCTATATAACAGCCTCCGATGGTAAGAGGCCTTTTTGGGGAGAATAGCTCCAGCAGCGCCACCAGATCGCCGTCATAGCTTTCGTCCATGTAATATGCCGCCGCTCTGGCGGGGTCTCCCGAGAAGACGTTTGTCCTGCCCTGAACCTTGAAATATTCTATGCCGATGTCGCTGTAGTGATGTATGTCCTCGGGCCTGATCCAGTTGAGCTTCATGTAGTTTTCGGCGCCTGTGTGCCTGCGTCTGCACCTTGAAGCATAATAGCGGTAAATTTCCCTGGCCTCGTGGGAATGGGAGAACATGTTGTAGTCGAACATCTTGTTGGGGCAGTCCAGGGTGCAGAAGGAATTGACGATAATCTCAAGGCTTCCGTCATAAACCTTGCGGATATTTTTCAACAGGTCGAACCGCCTGTATATGTCCTCGTCGAGCACCAGCCTTTTGACGCCCATCTTCGAATACCATTCGGCCTTTAACGGACTGTTTATCTGGCATACGGTAGAGGCCTTGATATTCAAGGACGGGGCCGTATAGGCGGCTATTTCCATAATGGTGGGCAAGGCGGCGGTGATCGAGCTCACGCCGATGTCCTGCAGCATCCTGAAAAAAGCCTTCAATTTGTTGAAGCCCTCCGGCGTCAGGTCGTCGTTGGACATGCAGGTTGCGTTGACCACATAGTTGAATTCGATGCCTTTATCCCTGCCAAAGTCAACGTATTTTTCCAGCCTGTTCCTGTCGACAGGCGGGAGCTGCCTGCTGATCCTGCAGGAGCCGAAAAGCGTATCAGGAGCCAGCTGGCCGTAGGTTTCCACGACCTTTGAGCCTTCGTGCGCATCGTTGAGGCTTGTATAGGCCTCGATTGTCTCATGCTTGAAATCGGACGGCATGCAAAACTTTTTCATACGGCATTCCTTTAGCAATCTATTTTATACCATTATATTTATCCGCTCATTAAGTGTTCAAGGAGTAGATATTTTTTCTGACTTGTGGTAAATTGGTTTACGAGGTGAATATTACGACAAAATCTTACCGGATTCCGCTTTTTTGTACGGTCACAGGTCTTTACTGGTTTTCCATGTATACATACGTACCCACGCTTTCCACCTATGCCGAAGGACTGGGAGCGCCATATGCGCTTATCGGCCTGATCGTTGGCTCATACGGCTTCACACAGATGCTGCTGCGCATACCGCTGGGCATCCTGTCCGACAGGCTCAACAAGCGCAGGATTTTTATAACGCTCGGATTGGCGCTCTGTTTTTTAAGCGCCTTCGGCATGTGGATATCCACGGTCCCGTCCATGCTTCTGATCTTCAGGGCGGTTTCGGGAGCTGCCGCGGCATCCTGGGTCATCTTTACGGTGCTGTTTTCGAGCTATTTTGAGAGCAATGAGGCGCCCAGGGCCATAGGCTTTATATCCTCGGTCACCTCCATAGGACAGATGGCCGCCATATTCGTCGGCGGCGTCGCCGCGCAGCTGATCAGCCCGCGCGCACCCTTTCTTCTGGCCTTTATAGGGGCTGCTGCCGCCATAGCTCTCAGCTTCGGCCTGAAGGAGAATACGGGGCCGAGGAAGGAGCCCATGAAGATCGCTTCGCTTCTGTCGGTGGCAAGGAATCCGGGGCTGCTTTTCCTGTCAGTACTCGCCATATTCTCCCAGTTTATGACCTTTTCAACCATTTACGGCTTTACTCCCGTCGCCGCCGGGAAGCTCGGGGCATCGGACTTCCAGCTCGGGCTTCTGACCACCCTTTCGACCATGCCGGGGATTTTCGGAGCCGCGCTGAGCGGGTCCTTCTTCGTCAAAAAGCTCGGAGAGAGGCGGACGCTGGTATGCGGCTATACAATCAGCGCCGTGACCTGCTTCATCATTCCGTTCCTCACCAATATGCCCCAGCTCTATGTAAGCCAGATCATCGGGGGCTTCTGCCTTGGGACGGTATTTCCTCTTCTTATGGGGATGTGCATTAAAAATGTGCAGGAAAGCATGCGGGCGACGGCCATGGGCTTTTTCCAGGCCATATACGGAATCGGCATGTTCGTGGGACCGATGGTCGTAGGCTTCCTGAGCGATACGGCAGGCATGTCCTGGGGGTTCTGGACCACGGGACTGGTCGGGTTTCTGGCCGCGGCGTTTTCCTTTAAGGTTGCTGCCGTGGCGCGGAAGATCTGAAATGAATGGATAAACTGGTGTACAAGCAAAAAAAAGGCGTTTCCGCTGCGGAAGCGCCCTTTTTGCAGCAGCACATTTTTACAGCTGGCTGAACACCTTTCTGAAGGCCTCCAGCACGAAATCCATCTGCTCCTTTGTGTGCGTGGCCGTCAGGTTTGTTCTGATGCGGCACAGCCCCGGTTTTACGGCCGGGGATACGACCGGATTCACATAGACGCCCTCTTCGCGCAGCATTTTTGTGACCGTGAGCGTCCTCTCGTTATTATAGGTCATGATCGGAATGATCGGCGTTATGGAGTTGTTTGCCTCATACAGGGGTATCCCAAGCTTTTTCAGGCCCTCGCGCAGATAGACGGATACATCCAGGAGCGCTTTTACCCTTTCCGGCTCCTCCTCGATGATGTTCAGGGCTTCGATCGCCGCCGCCGCATTGGACGGAGGTATGGAGGCGCTGAATATGAAGGGCCTCGATACGTGCTTTGAATAGAATATTACGTCCTCGGAGGCCACCATCGCTCCGCCGAGGCTTGCAAGAGATTTGCTGAAGGTGATCATGATGATGTCGACTTCCTCTTCAAGCCCGAAATGCTCGGCCGTGCCCCTGCCGTGCTTGCCCAGCACCCCGAAGCCGTGCGCGTCGTCGACCATGATCCTGGCATTGTATTTCCTGCACAGCTCCACAATGTCCGGAAGGTTGCAGATATCGCCCTCCATGCTGAATACGCCGTCTACGACCACAAGCTTGCCGTGCGTCTCATCTATGTTCCTGAGCAGCCTTTCCAGCTCGCCCATATCGTTATGATCGAATTTCAATACCTTTGCAAAGCTCAGCCTGCAGG
>JAEZJL010000228.1 GCA_023415815.1 Bacillota bacterium
CTGTGTCTGCGCGGATAGCTGCTGCGGTGAAGGCTGGTTGCTCTGACCGCATGCTGCAAGCAGGGAAATGCTCAGCAACAGGCATATGCCGGATGTTCCTTTTATTTTATTTAAAAATGAATCAGCATTCAAATCGCTCCCTCCCTTACAATATTATTCGTATTGAAAGCATTATTAATACCGCATGCGGCGCATACTGAGTTATACAATCCAAGAAATAATTACATAAAGGTATTTAAACGGTTTTGTCTAATATATATCAGTGGCAATTTATAAAAAAAAGAGAGAGATGAAAACGGGGGATATGAAAATGGCAATCACCGTCAATTTATGGTCAAGAAAGGCCGGCGAGATAAAGCGGTTTCTTGAGAGCTACTATGGCAGGGAAGTAAATATGGATGAAGATGTCGGCCAGTGGATATATGTTTACCGGAAGCCGGTGGAGGCAGTGGATTTGATAAGCACAGTCATGGACAACAACGATAAGTTCCAGATATGGATGTATTTGCAGGTGGATGAAGGAGACATACATCCGGTTACCTTTGAAAACCACAATGACATAATAAAAGGAATCTTCCATCTCTTTTACGAGGAAGCTCAGGAAATTACATGCTGAGGTGTGATTTGTGCTATAATATATGAGTTATGAGAAAATCACACTTTGTTTTACTTGTCGCCGCAGCTGTGCTTGCGCTGTCGTCAGCATACTCGCTGGCGGCGATAAATCAGGTATATAATATTGGCTTTGAATGGTATTCGCAGCTTGAGGGCGGGTACGAGAACATATACAGGGATGTATCGTCCGACAGACAGACGCTGCCCTTAAAGGATATCGATTTGAAGCTGTCCGTGATAGACAGCGAGAGAAAGCTCAGGGATGCCGGCGGGGAGATAGAGGGGGCCGCAAAGGCCATGCCCGGCGGCAGTCTCTCAGACTCCGTATACATCTGCTGCTCGCTTGGCCCGACCGATTTGCCGGAATTTAGGATAAAGGTAGTGGACATCGCGCAAAGAGGGAACAATCTGGAGGTGAAAATCAGTATAAACACCCCGGAGGCTCCGGCTGCGGCGAAGGTCGAAGGCGCCCGCTACCGTCCGATGGATATTGTAAAGATCAATAAAAACGCCTTCCCGTCAAAGGGAAGGCTGTACGCCGTATTTAAAAACCAGGATGGCGTTCAGCTCGCCGAGCAATATTTCGATATAAGATAAGATGCATTTCTATTATTTTAGATAAGTTTTAAAGCATCATTTCTACTCCATAAAGGGTCAGGAATGATAAAACCAGTCGCAGTACGTGGGCCAAAGCATTTGCCCCCCACTGCGCTGCATTCCATCATCCGGAAATAAGCTTGAATATATCCATAATCCCGCCGTCAGAAGAGCCGAGCTCGCGCTTGAAATAGAGCAGGCTGTCGGCGACTATATCGTTCAGGACCTTCTGCCCGAGCACCTCGACGGGGGCGAGGTCGTCCGTGAACACATATTTCGTATCCGTGACCTCCTGCAGCCCGTCCGTAACACGCTTCGCAACCGGCAGCAGCTCGCTTTCCTGATCCAGTGCGGCAATATTTTCACCGAAATCCTTAAGGCAATCCCCGTTATCCGAGGAGTAAACGATGGTATTTGAGCTGTTGGGGACATTGTATTTGTATACCCTGTTCATATTGTCCCTGAGTGTCTGAGTCAGGTAGTCGGTGATTTCGGTGCTTTTCTCCGAGCGCATGTTGATGTTTATCATAATGACGCCATTGGGGTTCAGATGCTGCTTTATCTCCGAGAAAAATTCCGTGGTGGACATATGGAAGGGTATCGTAATGTCATGATAGGCGTCGACCATAACAAGATCGTATTTCCCGGCGTCCTTGCCTGACAGGAAGGTCCTGCCGTCATTCACGAAAACCTTTGCCTCATCATCCTTGAGTTCGAAATACTTTTTTGACAGGTCAACGATTTTTTGATCTATCTCAACGCCCTCTATTTCACTGTTCGGGAAGAAGTTCTTGCACTCCTTGGCAAATGTCCCCGTGCCCATTCCGAGCACGAGCACATCCATTTTTTTGTCCGGACCAGCCTGCTTCAGGAAGAAGGGCGCCATCAGCGCGTAATCGTAGTAAAGGCCGGAAAGGGGCTTGTTCCTGGTGTATACAGACTGCACCCCGAAGGCCACGTTTGTGGAAAGGATCACGGAATCGCCTTCCTCGGCCACCTGGAGATAATTATATAGAGATTCGTCCTCCAGCACCGTCTTTTTCCAGAAGGCATAAGAGCTGCCAAGAGGCGCAAAAAGCAGGGCGAATATAAGCGCTGTGGATATGGCGGTCCGAATGATGCGTTTCTTTGTTTTAATAAAGTAATAAAGGCAAATGAGGTTCAATGCCAGTGAGAATACAAGGAAGGTCTTCTGGGTGCCTATATAGGGTATCGTCAGGAACGTAGGTATGAAGGTGCCTATTATACTGCCGATAGTTGAGGTCGCATAGATTTCGCCCGTGGTCCTGCCGCTCTTCTCCATGTCTTTGACGCCGAGCTTGACCAGATACGGCGAGGCCATTCCCAGTATGACAAGGGGGATGGAAAAGACCACGAGGCAGGAGAAGACCGAACCCGCCACAAGAAGATTGTTCGGGAGTATCCACATCATTATGATTGCGGAGAAGGCAATTACGTATTTTCCTACGAACGGGATGACCGCGATCCATATTGCCGATATCCAGACGAGCGAAAAGAGCCTGCCGAGGTTGTTGTGCTTGTCCGCCGACCTTCCGCCCAGCACGTTTCCCAGGCTTAGCGATATCATTATCAGGCCTATTATAACCGTCCATATTATGGAGGAGGTGCCAAAGTACGGCGCCAGAAGCCTGCTTGCGCTGAGCTCCACCGCCATGATTGTCATTCCGCAGAAAAAGGAAGTGACGTAGATGAAAAGATTCTTTTTCATGAGTGCCCTTGCCCCCGAATTCTGTATATTTATTTAGCGACCGCTTTTTATAGTTTATAACAATTGACGAAAAAAGGCAAACGGACGATGAGCTGTCCGTTTGCCTTTTACAAAGCTGTTTCTTACCGTATATGAAAGGATTGCCGCAAGCTTTTCAAGCCAGGGCGAAGGCAATTTTTCTGAGCTCCTTCACGCTTATCGCAACGGCTTCGTCCTCGCAGTCGGTCCAGTCCGTATGAGGATGGTCGATCTCAACTGCCAGGAAGCCCTTGAAATCGGCTTTTTTCAAATATTCGGCGAGCTTCAGGTTGTTTATAAGGCCCTTTCCCACGGGGACTCCGGCAAAGAAGTGCCAGTCAGTGGGAGACGCGTTTTTATCCGGCATCAGGTCTTTTACATGTGTGGCCAGAACATACGGGGCCAGCTTTTCCATTCCGCGCACCGGATCGTCGAGCAGCCTGAGAAAATTGCCGGTGTCAAAATTCAATCCAAGGTATTTTGAGTTTACGCCTTCCAGAAGCTGCAGAATTTCATCCGCCGTAAAGTCGATATGGTTTTCGACAGCCAGCCTGACATCGTTGGCTTCGGCTACCCTGACGGCTTCCTTGAACACCTTGACGAGCGCCTGTATCTGAGGGCCGTGAGGCTCATGCCTGAACATCAGACTGCTGCCGACGACCCTCATGACATCCGCGCCGATCGCTTTTGCCCGCGGGATGCTGGCGACCATATCTTTGTATGCGTCCCCGTTCTGCCCGCGCTCGAGGCCGTCGGGATGCCCCCATGCATACACCCTGTCGAAGCCGTATTCATCCAGCTGCGCCTTCAAATCGGACAGCCACCCGGAATCATAGTTCGGGAAAAAGCACGATTCAAGCGAAACCCCATCCACATCAAGCTCCTTCGCGCGTCTGAGAAAATCCTGCATGGTCATTTTTTTCACCGGCGGCTTCTGGTTCGGATATACCTCGCCGAAAAACCTGTGGTAGCAGTAACTGTCAATTCCGATCTTCATACGATTCCTCCTGTTTATATGATTTATCTTCTCCTGCCTGAAGGTTATCATTCATAGTGCATAGTAATGCTGAATTAAGAAATTATAATGTTATAATATTATATCGACAATGTGAGTATAATGCCATAATTGGAAAAAGTCAAGAAGTCGGAAAGCATTACGGTAAAATGGCTTATTTATGCATGCTACACAAGTATATCAGGTATAAAGTCACCTTCGGTTATGAATAATATATATTGACGGTAAATTTTTATTCTGATAATATAAATATGAACTTGTTATAACGTTATACCAATTAAGGAGCTTAATAATCCGGTAATGAAAATGCAGTTTAAAAAAATGCGGTTTTGTTATATTAAACTTATATCGAAGGGTGGTTTGCGAAATGGTGTTGACAGTCGGCGACATAGCCCGAATGATGGATTTGAGCTGTGTAAGGACTAATAGCAATGAAACGGATATAAAGCAGCTTGTGCTCAATGCGAAAAAATACAATTGTGGTCAGGTTTCGGTGATGCAATGCTTTATTTCCGATGTAAAGGATCTTTTAAAGGACAGGCCGGATATAAAGGTCATCGGCAACGTGAGCTTTCCGTCGGGCTCGGATTCTACGACGATCAAGGTTGCGCAGGCAAAGGAGATGCTGGCCGCGGGCTGTGATGAAATCGACATGGTCATGAATGTTGGCAAGCTTTGTTCCAAAAGGTATGACGAGGTCGAGGAGGATGTCAGGGCTGTTGTCGATACCGCCAAAAGCGTTCCGGTCAAGGTCATCATCGAGATCCCCTGCCTTGATAGGGAGGAGATCGAAAAGGCCTGCGAAATCTGCATAAGGACGGGCGCGGCGTTCGTGAAGACCGGTACCGGCTGGATGCCGAGGGGCACGACCCAGGAGGATGTAAAGCTGATAAAATCCATCGTAGGGGATAAAATAAAGGTGAAGGCCTCCGGCGGTATAAGGGATCTGAAAATGCTCCTGGAAATGTACAGGCTCGGGGCCGTAAGATTCGGCGTGAACCTTAGAAGCGGCAAGAGCATACTGGAAGAGTGCATCGCGTTGGGCGGAAGCGTCGAAATACAGTAAATACGGAGCATAATTATATTGAAGGAGTCATTTATGAGCAGGCGCATAATATCCTATGACCTTGGAACAGGCGGAAATAAAGCTTCATTGTATGACCTGGACGGCAACTGCCTGTGCACGGCTTTTGTACCGTACGATACGAGCTATCCCCATGCCGGCTGGCACGAGCAGCGCCCTCAGGATTGGTGGGACGCCGTGGTGGAGAGCACGTCCAGGCTGCTTGAAAAAAGCGGCGAGGACAGAGACAATATAGAATGCCTGGCCATATCGGGACACAGCCTCGGGGCCGTGCCCGTGGATGCGGAGGGCAATCTGCTCCGCGCCCAGACGCCCATCTGGTCGGACGTCAGGGCCCAAAAGGAAGTTGAGGATTTTTTCGGTAAGGTGGATCGGGATCAATGGTACCTGACCACGGGGAACGGTTTTCCGGCGGCATGCTATTCCATTTTCAAGATCATGTGGTACAGGAACAACGAGCCCGGCATGTTCGGTAAAATCCATAAAATACTGGGGACAAAGGATTATATAAACTACAAGCTTACAGGCGTAATGAAAACGGACTACTCATACGCCTCCGGCAGCGGCGTTTACGATCTCAAGGGGTGGCGCTACCATAAGGAATTCCTGGAGGCGAGCGGGATACCGGAGCATATTTTCCCCGAGATCGTACCTTCCACGCATATCCTTGGCACGATCAGCAGGGAGGCCGCGGAAAAAACCGGGCTGGGCACGAAGGTAAAAGTGGTGTGCGGCGGAGTGGACAATTCCTGCATGGCGCTTGGGGCTAAAAACATAAAAGAGGGCAGGGTGTACACGTCTCTCGGGTCCTCCGCGTGGATAGCCGTCTCCTCGGAACAGCCCGTTCTCGACCTGAAGGCAAAGCCTTACGTGTTCACGCATGTCATACCCGGCATGTTCACATCGGCCGTCAGCATTTTTTCCGCGGGCACGACCTTCACATGGCTAAGGGACAATATCTGTACGGATATTATTGAAAGGGCGAAGCGGGAGAACATGGATGCCTATGCTCTGATGGACATGATTGCGGAAGAGGCGCCCGTTGGCTCGAACAAGCTGCTGTTCAATCCCAGCCTGGCCGGAGGCACCTCCCAGGATGCAAGCGTCAACCTCAGGGGGGCGTATATGGGGCTTGACCTGAAGCACAACAAGGGCGACCTGATCCGTGCCTGCATGGAGGGGATAGCGATGAACCTGAGACTCCGGCTGGACGTGCTGAGGAAATACTGCAGGCTGCAGGACGAGATGCTGCTTGTGGGCGGCGGGAGCAAGAGCGCGCTTTACCGCAGGATTTTTGCGGATGTTTATAATACGACGATTATAAAAACTAATATAGACCAGGATGCAGGCGCCCTGGGAGCCGCGGCGATAGCGGCGGTGGGATGCGGTATCTGGAAGGATTTTGGCAGGATCGACGATGTCCACAAGACGGCGGAATCGGTTGTTCCGGACAGGGAGAATAACAGCAGGTATGAAAAGCTGATACCTGCTTTTGGGTATGCGGCAGATTTACAGGCAAAGCTCTCGGATTTAATCTATAATATTTCACTTTAGCCCTGTGATGGGAAGGGTATAAACGATGCACTACTTATTATAACAATATAACGATATAATCGACTTCCTTAAAAATCTATTGACGGGCGTAAAAGAATTTGTTATTATAACATAGTACTTGTTATAACGTTATACTATTATAAATTTTCCCGGGCAAAAGCTCTTATATTGGTTAATGCAGGCAGTTCAGCTAGTTTTGTGCATACAGAGGTTAATAAATCCAAACGCGTATTAGCAGAATAAAATTATTAAACAGAGGAACAGTATAACAATATAAAGTTATAATAAGTACTCTTTATTTTAACTCGACAATGCAGAGTAGTATTATCCTGAAGGGTAATTGGGGGAAAACAAATGTCGACAATGATGAAATCGGGTTCAACCACCGAAAAAGGTTTTCTAAGGAATGCGGCCGGCAGATTGTCCGGCAAGAATATGGGCGTATACCTGGGGCTGCTTGTGCTGATTATAATATCGGCGATATTGTCTCCTGTTTTTCTGACCTCCGAAAATATCTTCAACACCTTGAGACAGGCTTCGGCGATCGGAATCGTGGCCATAGGCGCGACTCTGGTAATCCTCAACGGAGGCATCGACCTTTCGGTAGGCTCGGTCCTCACGCTTGCAGCCTGTATGACCACGGGACTCATGGCGGGCAAGGACGGGGTGACCCTGCCGG
>JAEZJL010000253.1 GCA_023415815.1 Bacillota bacterium
CTATTACATGACTTACGGCTTCCCGGCCAGGGCAATACAAGAGCCGGGGAAAACCGGCACGATGCCGGTTTTAGCAACTATCGCGCCACGGACGGCGCGTTTGTTGCGACCCGGCTAATACCAGGGACCTGGCCCTGGAAGCCGTGGGAATGTAATACGGGGAAGGATGGGGATTCTTAAGGGGAAAACAAGGGCTGGTTTCCCCTTAAGAAAACACAAGTTATATAAAAATCTCCACGATTTCGACCTCCGGGTGCCTGGCAAGATCCTTGGTATAAGGCTCCAGGACGGGCGGCCCCGATTTGTTTGCGATTACCTTGATTTTCTGCCTTGAGCTGCTGGTTTCCTTGGTCTCGATGATGCTGCCTACCTCGCCCGTATTCAGGAGCACGATGGTTCCTTCGGTATATACGGCGATGCTGCTTATAAAAAGGTCTACAATAAAGGGGTCGAACAGCTTCGAGGCGTTATTTTTGATATATTCGGCCGCGACATGCGGGAGCACCTTCTTTTTATAGACCCTGTCCGCTGTCAGCGCGTCATAAATGTCCGCCACCGTCACGATCCTTGAAAAGGGATCGATCATTTCGGCCTTGATGCCGAGCGGATATCCCGAGCCGTCCCATTTCTCGTGATGCTGGAAGGCAATATTTGCAATGTTATTGCCCAGGGAGCCGTTGGCGTTTTTTATTATCTCGCAGCCGTAAACCGTATGCAGCTGCATGGCGGAAAACTCGTTGTCCGTCAGCTTGTCCGGCTTCTGGAGGATATCGAGCGAAATCTTGCACTTGCCGATATCATGCAGGATGGCGCCTATTCCGAGGCTTATCAGCTGTTCGTCCGAATAGCCCAGCTTCTTGCCGAGTATAACCGAATAAATGCATACGTCCACGCAATGGAGGAAGGTATAATTGTCTATATCTCTTACCCCCGTTATATGCATCATCACGGTTTCGTTGCTGATGATCATCTGTATGATCTCGTTGACGGTCTTCCTTATGACGGAATAGTCGACTTCCTTGTTGTCGCGCACCAGGGCGAACACTTTCCGTATGGTAGTATGGGCCTGCTCATAAAGCTTTTCCTCGGTATATTCTTCGATCAGCTCATAGGGGCCTTCCTCAACATAGACGTGCTGTATGCCGAAAGCGTCAAGTTTTCTGATATAAAGCGGTTTTATGGCAAAGCCTGCCAAAAGAAGCAGTCTGCCATCCATCAGCCTTACATCCATCGAAAGCCTCATACCGGGTTGCAATTCTGAGACCGGGAGCTTAATCAAAGTATCATCCTCCTGAAAGCACTATAATTCTATCATATTTTACAATAATGTACAAAAGATTATTGTCTCTATGCATATTTATTTCCCGTAACAGCGCGGCGGCAAACTTCATAAAATAAAATACAGCTTATATTGTGGGGGATAAGGTATGCTGTACTACATAATCAGGTTTTTGACCTGTCTGTTTGCCGTATATGGGGCGTTTACACTCATAACCTGTATACTCGAGGCCATAGGGAGCAGGAGCGCCGCGGGCGCTTCAAAAGTGAAGGTCGTGGTGGCTGTCAGGGATGTGGAGGAGCAGATTGAGAATATAGTCAGGAATGCGGTAAGGGCGGAGCTTCCGTCAAGGCTGATGTCGGACGGCAGGCTCATATTTGTCGATATGGACTCGCGTGACGGGACGCTGCCACTGCTGCACAAGCTGGAAAAGGATTACGGGAATATCGATATACTTGAAATAGGGGACAGGCAGACGGCCTTTGCGGATTTTGGAAGCCCGGACCGGGAGCGGAGCTGAATCCGCCATCTTTTCACTGCCGGATTTTTGATATATACTTATTGATATTACAAAATGCGGAGAGATTATTTTGCTCGTAATCGAAGGTACCATCGAAGAAATCATATACTCAAATGAAATAAACGGCTATACCGTATGCTGTGTAAAGTCCGGAAACGACGTCGTCACAGCTGTAGGCTACATGCCGTTCCTCAACGCCGGAGAGAGCGTCAGGCTGACCGGGAAATGGACAAGCCATCCCGACTACGGCGAGCAGTTCAAGACCGAGCTGTATGAGAAGCTCCTGCCGCAGTCGGAGGAGGCAATGGAAAGGTACCTGGCGTCGGGTATCATCAAAGGCGTGGGACCTGCCACGGCTGCAAAAATCATCCAGACCTTCGGGAAAGATACGCTTGATATCATCAATTTCAGGCCCCAGCTGCTGGTGGAGGTCAAGGGTATAAGCCTGGAAAAGGCGATCAGGATAGGACAGGCCTTTGAGGAGCAAAGAGGGCTGAGAAATGTGGTCATGCTCCTGCAGGAATACGGTATAAGCCCATCTTGCTGCATTAAGATATACAGGACCTTCGGCGATAAAGCGGTGGAAAGGATTAGGGAAAACCCCTATTGCCTGTCGGAAGAGGTATTCGGAATAGGCTTTAAAACCGCCGACAGGATAGCCATGAGCATGGGCATTGACCCAGCCTCCAGATTCCGGCTGTGCAGCGGCATCAAATATACGCTTTCTCGTTCTGCGGCTAACGGGCACACCTATATTCCCGCCTTCATGCTGAAGGAATATGCATCCGAGCTGCTGGGCACGGCTGCAGCCGGTGTCGAGGACGCGCTGATTTCGCTCGTCCTTGACAGGTCGGTGATTGTGGAAAAGGACGATGAAGGTGACAGAATATATCTCAACTCCTTTCATGCTGCCGAGCTTGCGGTTTGCAGGAAGCTTCTCGAGCTGTCCGCGGCTCATTTCGACGACCTGCCTGAGGATTTTGACGAAAGGCTTGACAGGGTGCAGGCCGATGAGGGCGTAGAACTGGCGGAAAAGCAAAGGGAGGCGGTACGGGAGGCAATGACGAGGGGGGTGCTTGTCATTACCGGAGGGCCCGGGACCGGAAAGACCACCATCATAAAGAGCATTATAAGGCTTCTGATCAACGGCGGCTGCAAGACAGTCCTCGCGGCGCCGACCGGGCGCGCCGCCAAAAGGATGACCGAGGCCACGGGCTTCGAGGCAAAAACCATCCACCGGCTCCTGGAGACAGGCTATTCCGGGGACGACAGGGAGCTGCTTTTCCAGAAGAACGCCTCAAACCCCATAGAGGCGGACGTAATTATCATCGATGAAATGTCCATGGTAGATATAATACTGATGAACCACCTGCTCAAGGCTATTCCACGGGGAGCGAGGCTCATACTGGCCGGCGACGTGGATCAGCTGCCATCCGTCGGCGCGGGGAATGTCCTGGAGGATATCATTGAAAGCGGCATCGTCAGGACTGTCTGCCTGACCGAGATATTCAGGCAGGCGCAGGAAAGCATGATCATAGTTAATGCCCACAGGATAAACAGGGGAGAAATGCCGAACCTGAACGTCAAGGACAGGGATTTTTTTCTGGTCCCCAGGCAAAACGCCGAAAGTATCGTCAGGACGGTTGTAGACCTCTGCAGCAGGCGGCTGCCGGAATCTTTGGGCTATGACCCCATGCACCATATACAGGTGCTGTCTCCCACCAGAAAGGGCCTGCCGGGGGTAGTAAACCTGAATACGGAGCTGCAGAAGGTTTTAAACCCTCCGGGCGCCAAAAAAGCCGAAAAGACTTCAAGGGACTATATTTTTCGTGAGGGCGACCGCGTCATGCAGGTGAGGAACAATTACACCCTCCGATGGGAGAAGAACGGGGATAAGTACATCGACGGGACCGGAGTTTTCAACGGCGATACGGGAATTGTAAAAAGGATTGACGAGGAGGAGCAGAAGCTGGAGGTGCTCTTTGAGGATGAACGCCTGGTGGAGTATGATTTCAACATACTTGACGAAATAGAGCCGGCCTTTGCCATTACGATCCACAAGAGCCAGGGCAGCGAATTTCCTGTAGTAGTGCTGCCCGTATTTGCAGGCCCTCAGGTGCTTATGACCAGAAATCTCCTGTATACCGCGGTTACAAGGGCAAAGGAGCTGGTTGTCATCGTGGGCGATGAGGAATCGCTCTCAAGAATGGTGGAAAACGAAAGTGAAAATCTCAGGTATTCCGGTTTATCCGATAAGCTAAAAAAATATGCAAGACTTGCCGATATATAAAATATGCGGGGATATTTCTACTTATGTTGTATTTATTGGTATGCCCCGTGGTTGAAAGTAAGCTTGATGAACTAAGGGGAGCGGTGAAGCACCGGTGGGTTTTTTAGACAAGCTGGCGGGAATTCTGCTGCCGCCGAGGTGTATATTCTGCGGCGGTCTGCTCGAGCCTGGGCAAACGCTTCAGATATGCGGCGGATGCTATCCGAAAATACCGTTTGCAGAAGAGGCGGTTGTCAGGACAAGAGCGGAAGGGGCGGGCCTTGCCTGTGACGGAGCCTTATGCGTATGCGAATATTCGGGCGTCGTCAGGGAGTCTCTTATAAGATTCAAATTTTACGGCAAGCCGGGCTACTACAGAACCTTCGCAAGGCTGATTTCAGACCGGATGAGGAAGCTTGGGTGCGACGGAGCCTTTGACATGGTGGTGAGCGTGCCTCTCCACAGGCAGAAGGAGTATCAGAGAGGCTACAACCAGGCCTACCTTATATCAAAGGCGTTAAGCAGGGGGCTGAAGCTGCCTGAGCGCTCCCGGCTGCTGAAAAGGTGCAGGAATACCCGGACCCAGAGCCTTCTGGACAGGAGCGGAAGAAGGAGCAATATAGCAAATGCCTTTGAAGTGACCGCGCCAGGAGAGGTTAAAGACAGATCGATATTGCTTGTCGACGATATAATGACAACGGGCTACACGCTGGACGAGTGCGCAAGGATGTTGAAGGAGGCCGGAGCCGTGTTTGTAATGGCGGCTGTCGTGGCCACCGGAAGAAAGTTTTGATAGGAGGATTTACTATGTCGGATGTCAGAAATTGCAG
This sequence comes from Bacillota bacterium, assembly GCA_023415815.1. Lineage (GTDB taxonomy): Bacteria > Bacillota > Clostridia > Acetivibrionales > DTU013 > JAEZJL01. The sequence goes on from JAEZJL010000253.1 coordinate 4,899, forward strand.
GAAATGCGGAAAGATTTTTTCTTATATGGGAGGAAGCCCATATTGCCAGACATGCAGGCAGGCGGACGAAGAGGATTTCAAAAAGGTCAAGGATTATCTTTACAGAAACCCGGGCGCGAATATAACGCAGGTTTCGGTGGAGCTGGAAATCAGTGTGGAGAAGATCAGGAGATTCCTCAAGGAGGGCAGGCTTGAGATCACCTCTTCGGAGGGAAATATGCTCCTGGAGTGCGAGAACTGCGGCAAGGCTATCAAGAGCGGGAGATTCTGCGACGAATGCGAGAGAAGCCTCGCGGCCGGCTTAAAATCGACCGCCGACAATATGAGGTCGGAAATGAGTCTCAGTGCGGACCCCTCCAAAAAGGCCGTAGGCATGAGATATCTCAACAAAGACATAAAAAAATCCGATTAATAAAAAATACGTTTGTTCCGATAATATTAATGAACATAGCATTAAAGATAAAGGTGAGTGGTTTAGGATGAGAATTCCCGGAGACATATCCAAGATTACAGGGGTATACGATAAGCAGAAGAATGTGAACAGGGTTGACAGGACCAATATGGTTGCATCAAAAAAGGACGTTGTGTCGATTTCCACCCAGGCAAAGGATTTCCAGACGGTATTCAGAGCCCTGAAGGACATACCGGACATAAGGCAGGGAAAGGTCGACGAGCTTTCGGCGAGGTATGAGTCCGGGAATTATGATATAGACGGAAACGATGTGGCCGAAAAGGTGATCAGCAGCATTTTCGACAGAAAAGCGTAGAGAAAGGATAGAGAGTTTACGCTCTCTATTTTTTTCCAGGAAAACCTAGTCCGCACCGGATGCGGCGGGCTCCGGGAAAGTATGAGATAGGGTGGTGCTATGTTTGAATACGGTCCTGATAGATGAATTGATAGACATATTAAATAAAGAGACGGCTATATACGAAGGCGTCCTTAAATTATCCAGAAGCAAGACCGATACGATCGTCGCGGGAAAGGTATCGGAGCTTGAGGGTATAACAAGGCTGGAGCAGTCCATGATAATGCAGATGGGCAAGCTTGAGGCGCAGAGGGAAAAGCTGGTAGGCGAGCTGTCCGTACAGATGAAGGTAGCTGCGGAGGACATAACCATATCAAGCCTTGAAAAGCTGCTTGGCGAAGAGCAGTCCGAAAGGCTCAAAGCCTGCCACAGGTCGCTTGACAGAGCCTTAAAGGAGCTGTCCGGCGCAAATAAGCTGAATTCAAAGCTGATAAAAAACTCGCTTGATTACATCGATTTTTCCATAAATCTCCTTGCCAGCGCCAGCTCCGGAAATATGTACGGAAATGCGGGCCAGGCCAGCGATTCAAAGAAGAGGAATTTCTTCGACGTGAAGTTATAGGAGGTCATTATGTCGGTTAGCTTCGCCAGTTATGAAATAGCCCGCTCGGGCCTCACGGTGAATGAGCGCGGCCTTTATGTAACCGGCCAGAACATCTCAAATGTAAATACGCCGGGCTATGTAAGACAGCAGGCAATGATAAAGAACGGGCCTGTCCAGACGACTTACACCCGCTATGGCTTGATGCAGCTCGGCCTTGGAGCGGACATACAGGATATCAGGCAGATAAGGAATGTCTTCCTTGATAATATATACCGTCAGGAGAACACCACGCTCGGCTACTGGGAGTCCAAAACAAAGACGTTCCAGGATGTGCAGGCCATCCTCGCAGAGCCTATGAATACAGGACTGCAGAGCACGCTCAACCAGTTCTGGGATTCCTGGCAGGAGCTCTCCAAGGAGCCTGACAGCCTGACCGTCCGCGCCCTTGTCAGGCAGAGGGGCGACGCCCTCGTACAGCAGATCAACCACATGGGGGCGCAGATCGACAGCCTTCAGAACGACCTGAACGACGAAATACGCGTGCGTATAGAAGAGGTCAACCAGATAACCAGTAAAATCGCAGACCTGAACGTGCTGATCGTAAAGAACGAGGTGTCCCGAGACTCCGCAAATGATTACAGGGATCAGCGCAACAACATGCTGGACAGGCTTTCGAAGCTGGTAAACGCCGATGTGAACGAGATGCAGGACGGACAGGTGGACGTCACGCTCGGAGGCTATTTTGTCGTACAGAAGGGAGTAAGCACCGACCTGTATGCGGCAGAGAGAAACACAGGCGATATTTTTTACGTACCCAAGCTTGCCGGCACCAAAATAGAGATCCCTCTCCGGGATGGGATAATAAAAGGGCTGCTGGAATCGCGCGGCGAGGTGTCAGGCTCTGTGGGAGGTGTGGAGAACGGCACGCCGAACACAAAAGCGGATGTTGTGTTTGCGGTTGACGCGACCAGTGGAATTACGGTTACCGATGCATATATAAACGAATATAAGAACGAGATGCTTAAAAAGGGCGTCGACGTCAACGTGATCAGGTATACTATCCCTGCGGCGGCGGATTTCCAGACCCTCAGCACATATATGAGCACGGGCCTGGACCCATTGAGCGCCCAGCCGGGAATAAGATCCGGCGCGAATAAATATGTGATCATGTTTACCGATAAAGCGACGGCTGATCCAACACAAGTAAACGACATGGTTGAGGCCTTGAAAGAACAGGGCTTTGAAGCTTCCGCAGCTACGACGGCCGCAGCCGCTTCTACCTGGAAGGCAGTCGCGGATGCGACCGACGGGCAGGTGTATGATCTCGCCGCCGCCGATTCCTTGTCCCTGATGGGCACAATGGCCGCGGACACCAACAAGGATGTCAACGAGGGCATATCGATGATACCCGTCTCGCAGAATATAGTCTCCGATTTACGGAAAAGGCTCAGTGCACTGGTCAACATACTGACGCGCAAGATAAACGAAATGCACCGCAACGGCGTGACCATGGGAGACCCGCCGATGAGCGGCTCGGATTTCTTTACCGTCATAAATACCGGGCGGCCGCTGGAATTGGGAAATGTCCAGTTAAACCCGAACCTGTCGGATCTGGACAACATAGCCGCCTCGCTGGCCGACGGCAACGGCGACAACAGCAATGCGCTGGCAATCGCAAACCTCAGGAACGAGCCGCTTTTCCAGGATTTCAACGCCGTGCTGAGCACCGACGACTTTTACCAGGCGATCATACTCACCGTAGGCAATACCGGCTCCAGTGCAATGAATATCACTGACGGGCAGAGCAAGCTGGTAAGCTCGGCGGACGCTTACAG
>JAEZJL010000328.1 GCA_023415815.1 Bacillota bacterium
TTCTGAAGGCGTCTATGATGGAGGTTTTCTTTTCTGCGACCTGAAGCAGTCTGTCGTTTGGTATCGTAACAAGCGTATCGACAACATCCTTGAGGTTTTCTATGCCCCTCTCGGCATATTGCATCCTTTTTCTCCCCTCAAACATGAAGGGCTTCGTAACGACGCCCACCGTGAGGATTCCCATTTCCCTGGCTATCTGCGCTACCACCGGCGCCGCTCCGGTCCCTGTCCCGCCGCCCATTCCGGCGGTGACAAACACCATATCCGCGCCCTTGACCGCCTGGGCGATTTCGTCCTTGCTTTCGTTGGCCGCCCTTTCGCCTATTTCCGGGTTTGCGCCTGCACCCAAGCCTTTGGTTAGTTTATCGCCTATCTGAATTTTAGTATTTGCTTTTGAAAGAAACAGAGCCTGTTTATCAGTGTTTATGGCTATGAATTCCACACCGCGGAGTCCTGCGGCTATCATCCTGTTAACGGCGTTATTTCCGCCGCCGCCAACGCCGATGACCTTTATCTGGGCAAATTGCTCCATGTCGATATCAAACTCCAGCAAAGTAAATCCCCCTTCGTCATTAGTTACTGCCAGTTCTTTAGTTACCGCCAGTTAAATAATATCTTATTATTAACATTAAAGCAAGCTTAGTTTTTTTCAAAAGATTTCCTTAAAAAACCGCGCTATTTTTTGCATTATCCCGCCGCTTTTTGCCGGTCTTCCGCTCTTTTGAATCTTTACCTCGGTGGCAAGGCTTCCGCCTTTTTTGAGGTTTGCAATGTACCTTATTATACCGGCTGAAACTATGTACTCCGGCTTGGAAATACCGTGCTGACCCGCTGAAGCGACCCTGACAGGAAGCTCAAACACCTCCTGCGCCAGCTGCTTGCTCCCGTCCACATAGGAAATTCCAGCCCCCGTAAGTACGACCGTGCTGTTGGGGTTCTTCTCCACTCCGGCTTTCAGCAGCTGGTTCCTGCAGAGCGAAAATATCTCATATACCCTTGCCTCGATTATTTCCACGACCTCGGAAACCTTTACGTTCTTCTTCTTATTTTCATTGATATCGATAACGGTTATTTCCTGGTCATTCTGTATGAGAGAGGTCAGGGCCAGTTCAAACTGCCTTTTTATTTTTTCGGCTTCACTGCCCGATATCCTCAATCCGATAGCGATATCGTTCGTTATGTGGTCGCCGCCGACAGGAATGGAATCATAGAATACCAGGCGTTTTCCGTGATATACCGATATGTCGGTCACTCCGCCGCCTATATCGAGCATTATAACTCCCATATCCTTTTCGTCGGCAGTCAGTATTATTTCGCCTGAAGCAAAGGCCTCAGCAACTATGCCGTCTATCCTGATATTAGCCCGATCTACGCTTTTTATAATATTCTGCACGGAGGTTATTTTCCCCGCTATGATATCCGCGTCGATTTCCAGCCTCGTGCCGACCATGCCCACAGGGTCTATTATCTCGTCGTACCCGTCAATAATGAACTGTCTGGGAATGACGTCTATCAGCTGGCGGTCCTCCGGTATATCGATATCCCTTACGGAATAAAGCACGCTGTCCATATCCCTCTGTGTAATTTCCCTGTTGCCGTTGGATATGCTTATCCAGCTTTTATTGTTGATTACGCTGACATGCATGCCATGTATGTTTACATATGCGGAACCAACCTTAAGATTCGCAGAGGATTCCGCCTCATCTATAGCCGAACGGATAGAAGCCGCCGTGCTTTCAATGTCTACGATAATGCCTTTTTTCAGACCGCTGCACTGAACCATTCCCTTTCCTATGATGTCCAGCTGGGAGTTCTTATTCACCCTGCCAACCATGGCACAAACCTTGGAAGTGCCGATATCGATACTTACTATCAAATCGCCCACGAAAAAACCCCCTATGGTAGTCTTGGATCACTCCAACATAATACACCCCTTGCCAGGGCCCTTACAAGCCTTATGTACCATCTTTTTTAAATGGCTTGTTCAATATATATCTTCGTATGACCGCAAAATTCAAAAACAGCCTGTTGCCGAAAGCGAATATCGCCGCGAGGTAAATCTGGATGCCCAGCTGATCGCCTATGTATGCGAGGGCCGCCGCCAGCAGAGCGTTGCCGAAAAAGCCGGACAGGAATATTTTCATATCGAACCTGCCCTGCATCGTCGCCGCTATCCCGCCGAAAACCGAGTCGAGCGCCGCAAGTATGGCAACTGCCACGTAAGTCGAGTATTGCTGCGGAATATTAACAGGTATGAAGATAACTCCTATTATTATTCCGATAATCAAGCCCAGTATGGGAAACATATGTCCTATCCCCCGCTTTCAGGTGTAAATACCGGGTTTTCACCCGAGGCGAAATCCAGTATTCCCTTTTCTACCTTTTTTATATTCTTCGCAAATATCGTTTTTGCAGAGCTGAGCTTATAATTAAGATCCTGCATATCGCCCAGGTTAACCTTGACTCTGGATTCCAGCATAAACGAAACCGCGTTGAGGTCGCCCACGTCAACAGAATCAACCTTGTCATACAGCTTGTCCGCTTCGTCCCTGTCCAATGCCTGTATTTCATCCATAACCCTGAAGGCGGCCTGCAGCGCCTCGGACTTCTCATATACGGGCTTCTTTCCAAGCTCGTAGCTTCCGAACTTCAGACCGTTGATTACGGGCAGCTCCCTGACTGTGCCGGGAGCCTGTTCCTCCAGTACGAATCCGTCCCTGTCCACCAGCAGGCCTGTCCCGTTAAAAGGGACAACAGCCGCCGCAGTCCTTTCCGCCGCGTCGATCACTACGGAGCCGGGTATGACATATTTTACTTCCACAGTCTTTATATAAGGGCATTCCTGCCTTATGGCCTCTTCCGCGCTTCCAATCCTGAGCCTGAAAATATTGCCGGGACTGCTGCCCACCTGCCTGAAGCCGTTTTGGCCGGTAACGACGCCTGAAAGGCTTATCAGACTTTCATCGGTATAGTGGACCGCCCCCCTGACTTCTATCCTGTTGACCGCAAATAAAGGGGAAAGTGCCAGCAGCACCAATGTCGCAATCAGCAGCCCTGTCGTCAGCATGAATTTCAGCCAGAAGAGCACATGCTTCAGCCTTTTCTGGTTTATCTTCCGTTTTTTATTCCGATGCTCAAAGTCCTCGTTAATTGTTCGTGCCCTCATTAAAACCCCTTCAGATCAGGCTTAATCGATCCTCCTGATTTGAGCGCCAGCCTGCCGCAGCTTTTCTTCGATCCGTTCATATCCCCTGTCTATATGCTTTATATCCGTTATCATCGTCTCGCCTTCTGCAGCGAGGCCCGCGATGACGAGTGCGGCGCCTCCGCGGAGGTCTCTGGCGCACACATTGGCTCCGACGAGCTTTTTTACGCCTTTAATAACCGCCAGCCTGCCTTCCAGCTTGATATTGGCTCCCATTCTGAGGAGCTCGTCAACATGCTTGTACCTGTTCTCGAAAACCGTTTCCACCATGATACTGGTGCCCCTGGCCACAGTGAGCATTGCAACCAGCTGCGCCTGCATATCCGTTGGAAAGCCGGGATACGGCAGCGTCCTGACAATATCCAGCGCTCTGAGCCTCGCCGGGCCGCTCACCAGCATCCGGCTTCCTTTTATGTTTATCCTGCATCCGCTCTCTCTCAGTATGGATGTTATAGAACTGAGATGCTCCGGAATGACGTTATTGAGGACAAGATCGCTTCCCGTAATGCCTGCTGCCATCATATATGTACCGGTGACTATTCTGTCTGTGATGATTGTATGCTCCACACCCCTCAGACAGCGATTGCAGCCGTTGATCCGTATGACGCTTGTGCCCGCTCCGTTCACCTCCACGCCCACGGCCTGGAGATAATTCTGAAGGTCGATGATCTCAGGCTCCTTGGCCGCATTCCTGATAAAGGTCTCCCCGTCGGCGAACACCGACGCAAGCATAATATTTTCCGTTGCCCCGACGCTCGGATAATCAAGCTGTATTTCACAGCCCTTCAGTCTCTCCGCCTCGCAGTAAATAAAGCCCCTCTGAGCGTCCTGCACCTTAGCTCCCATGCTCCTGAGAGCCTTAAGATGAAGGTCTATCGGCCTCGGGCCTATTTCGCACCCACCCGGGTAGCTAATAGTCACTTTACCGCAGCGGGCGAGCATGGGGCCCATGAATATAATGGAGGACCTCATTTCTGCCGCAAGCTCAACCGGTATTTGCGTCTCCCTGATGCTTGAAGAATCTATCGTGATTACGTCGCCTTCCATTGAGGCTTTGCAACCGATATCCTTCAATATCTCTATCATAACCTCAACATCTCTTAACCTGGGGCAATTCTTTATAACGCTCTCTCCGCCATTCAAAATAGTCGCCGCAAGTATAGGCAGCACAGCATTCTTAGACCCCTCGACCGCGATTTCGCCGCTGAGTTTAGTGCCTCCGGCAACAATAAATTTGCTCATAAAATACACCTCGCACACATTATATTTTATGCGGGGTGCTGGAATATGTTACTTTATGGGGTCTGAATAAGGTTCCGCGGCTGTCATGCAGCAATGCAAAGCTTCAGGGTTCTGCTCTTCTTTTCAACCGTACTTCGCCTTCTATATCCTCTCGTAATCCGAATAGCGTGAGATGTTCAGCAATATGCCCACCTCCAGGAGAAAGATCACAAGCGAGGAACCGCCCGAGCTGAAAAACGGGAGCGATACGCCCGTAGGAGGGACCACCTTCGACACGACGGCTATGTTGAAAAGACTCTGGACTCCGATAAGGGCGGTGATTCCCGTAGCTACGAGGCTGCTGAAGACGTCCGGAGCGTTCATGGCTATTTTTATCCCTCTCCAGATAAAAATGAGGAAGAGCAGCAATACGGCTAGCACGCCTATGAATCCAAGCTCCTCCGCAAGAATGGAAAAGATATAATCATTATGTGCCTCCGGTATATATAGGAATTTTTCCATGCTCTGACCGAGACCCCTTCCGAAAATGCCGCCCGAACCGATGGCATAGAGCGACTGCACAGTCTGCCATCCGTCTCCCTGCAGGTCGCTCCAGGGGTCAATGAAGGAGTGTATTCGATCCGTCATATAGTTGGTGAACATGATAACAGCGGAAAATACGGCTACCATAGGCACGCTTATGATAACGAAGTGCCTTATTTTCGCGCCTGCCGCAAACAGGATGATGAAGGACATGGTGCAAATGATTATGGTTGCGCTCAAATGGATTTCAAGCATGAGAAGCCCCGCCGTCAATCCTATCAGCAGCAGGTAGGGCACAAAATCGTTAAAAAAGGAATCCATGGGTTTTTTGCGTTTGGAGAGGCTGTGGGCCAGAAAAAGAATCAGCGAGAGCTTCGCAATTTCAGACGGCTGAAAATGGGCGGGGCCTATGTATATCCATCTCCAGGAACCGTTTATCTCGCGGCCTATACCGGGTACCAGCACCAGGAAGAGGAATAACAAGGTGGCGCCCATGAGCCCGGCCACGGTTTTAGGACCGTATTTCCGATAGTCGTAATTGGCTGCGAGCAGCATCACGACAATGCCTATGACGGCATACATCAGCTGGGTCTTTACAATAAAGTAAATATCATAGTTGTATTCCTTACTGGCAGCCGCTTTGGGCGCGCTGGCGCTGAACACCATTATCAGTCCGAGCGAGAGCATTATCAGCACCGTCATAAACAGCCAGAAATCAAACGGCTTTTTTCCCTTCATTTTTACCTCCGCGTCCCCGATGTAAAAATGAGTTATCTCATCGGAAACCAAACCTTGAAAAGCACATCCTATATGAACTTAAAGCGCAGGGTTAAAAATCCTATAACGCACAGCGCCAGCGTTACAAGCCAGAAAACCCTGACCACCTTTGTTTCCTTCCAGCCCAGCAGCTCGAAATGGTGATGTATCGGGGCCATTTTGAACACTCTTTTTCCCCTGAGCTTGAAGGACGTAACCTGTATAAAGACCGAAAGGCTTTCCAGCGCATAGATGCCGCCGACCACCGCAAGTATCCACCACATCTTCATAAGGACGGCGGCCGAGCCTACAACGCCTCCCAGCGCAAGCGAGCCGGTATCGCCCATGATGACCTTTGCCGGATGCATGTTGAAGGCCAGGAAGCCAAGACAGCCTCCGGCGGCTATGGAGCAGAATATTTTCACATAATCCCACTCGTTCCTCGACATGGCCACTACTGTAAAAAACACGCATACAATGAGCGTCACTCCCGCCGCAAGCCCGTCTACGCCGTCGGTCATGTTGACCGAATTGGTTATCAGATACATTATTATGATGATAATCAGAATGAACGGCAGCGGAGGCATCTCCGCTACAGCATCTACGCCCAGAAAGGGAATTATCGTGCCGGTGCCGTACGAAGGACTGTAAGCTACGTAAACGGCAAAGGCCGCCGCAACGGCCAGAAGCAAAAATGATTTCTGCTTTGGGTTGAGACCGTCCTTACTCTTTTTTACGACTTTGATGTAATCATCAATGAAGCCCACCGCCGCAAAGCCGAGCGTGACAAGCAGCATAGGTACGACCGCCGGATAGTCGCCTGCGAAAAAAAGTGTGACAAGCGTCATCGGGATCAGGAATATCAAACCCCCGATCGTCGGTATGCCCATCTTTTTCAAATGTGTCGCAGGTCCGTCGTCGCGCACGGTCTGCCCGAATTTCAGCTTTTTAAGCATCGGTATTATCAAGGGTCCCGTAATGAGCGAAAGTATAAAGGCGCCTATAAACGCAATCACCTGGGCAGAAGTAAAAAATCCGAGTTCCAAAGCCATACCCCCGTATATCAAATTGTACCTGTCAGGCCTGCCCGCCGGCTGTGAGCCGGTTTGCCAGCTCCTCCATTTTCATGCCGCGGGAGCCTTTTATAAGGATTGTATCTTCGTCCTGCACTATTTTCTCAATGAACCTGATGGCTTCCCTGTTGCCAGGAAAAACCGATACCGCCTCTTCCGGAAATCCGGCCTCCACAGCTCCCTGTGCTATATAGGCTGCATTAGGCCCGACTGTCAAAAGTCTGCTCAGCTTTTTGCCCGCGGCATACCTGCCGACCTCCAGGTGGGCGTCTTTCGCCCAGCTTCCCATTTCGAGCATGTCGCCGAGCACGGCTATCCTTCCGCCGGTAACGCCTATTTCCTCCAGCACGTCCAGGGCGGCCTTCATGGACTGCGGGCTCGCATTGTACGTGTCGTTGATCACCTTAAGGCCGTTGGCGGATATTATATTCATCCTCATTTTACCCGGCTTGCAGGCTGCTATCCCTTCTATGACGTCCTCCATGGATACTCCGAGCTCGCGCCCGGCAGCGGCCGCAGCAAGGGCGTTATATATATTATGGGCTCCGGGTGCGTTAAGGTGCGCGTCGTATGACCGCCCTCCGGCCGTCAGCTCGAAATCTATCCCGCCTTCGCCGCTGGAATTGATATTGGCGGCCCTGTAATCCGCGCCCTCCTCCATGCCATATGAGACCGTCCTGTGCCTGAGCAGGCTTCTGACGCCGTCCAGCAGGCTGTCGTCCCGGTTCAGCACCACCAGTCCGTTTTCATCCAGGCCCTCCAGTATCTCAAGCTTCGCCTTCAGGATGTTCTGCCTTGAGCCCAGCTTTTCGATATGAGCCATTCCGATATTTGTTATCACCGCCACACGGGGCCTTACGATAGCCGTGAGGCGGCTTATCTCTCCGAGACCGCTCATACCCATTTCCAGCACTGCGGCTTCATGATCCGCCTTCAGCCTGAAGACCGTGAGCGGGACACCGATCTCATTGTTCAGGTTACCCTCGGTGCTGAGCACATTGAACCTGCGGCTAAGCACGCTTGCAATCATATCCTTGGTACTTGTCTTGCCTACGCTTCCCGTTATGCCGACAAAGGGAATGCTGAATTTGCTGCGGTAATAAGAGGCGAGGCCGCGAAGGGCGGCGGAAGTATCCCTTACCCGTATGAGCAGCCTGCCGTCGGCCGCTATCCCGTCTTTATGGGTCAGCGACGCCGAAGCTCCGCTTTCCAGGGCCGCTGCTATGTAATCGTGCCCGTCGAACTTCTCTCCCACAAGCGGTATGAAAAGCTCGCCCGGTCCGACCCTTCGCGAATCGGTCGAAACAGCCGTGAAGGAGCTGCACCCGCCCTCCGATATTATTGTGCCGTCCGTGGCCTTCAGAACTTCATCAACGCTCAAAAACATCGGCGGACTCCTTATGCTTCTCGCCGTCAAGGATCTCCCTTACGACCTCGCGCTCGTCGAAATGGATGGTCTTATCCTTGAAGGTCTGATAAGTTTCGTGGCCCTTGCCGGCAAGTACGACGACATCGCCGGCCTGCGCCCCGTCGAGCGCATATTTTATTGCTTCACGCCTGTCGACGATAACCTTGTATTTACCGTTTGTCCTCTTTATACCTTCCTCGATATCCCCTACAATTGCCGAGGGCTCCTCCGTCCTGGGATTGTCGGAGGTTATGACGGTGAAATCCGCGAGCTTTCCCGATATCTCCCCCATCATCGGCCTTTTTGTCCTGTCCCTGTCGCCCCCGCAGCCGAACAGCGATATCACCCTGCCCGGAGCATAGTCCTTCACGGTGCTCAATATGTTGTCCAGGCTGTCCGGGGTGTGCGCATAGTCAATCATGACGCTGAAATCCCTGCCGGTATCCACCAGCTCCGCCCTGCCCGGGACTTGCACCTTTTCAAGCCCCGCCTTCACCGCTTCGGGCGGCACCCCAAGAAGCCCGCATACCCCAATGGCAGCGAGCGCGTTATAAACGCTGAACCTGCCCGGTATGTTTACCTTTATATCACTTGAGAACCATGGGGTTATCACCTTGAATTCCACGCTTTGTGGATGCTTTACCACATCGGCCGCCCTTATGTCGGCGGCGCTGTCTATCCCGAAGGTCAGCACTTCGCACTCCGCCTCTCTCATGACCGCAGGGGCGAACTCACTGTCCAGATTTATGAGGCCTCTTTTGCACATTTTAAAGAGAGCGCATTTCGCCTTCAGATATTCCTCCATCGAGGCGTGCTCCCTCGGGCCTATATGGTCCTTTGTGAGATTTGTAAATACTCCGATATCGTATTCGCAGCAGCTTACCCGGTGCAGGGCGAGTCCCTGCGAGGATACCTCCATGACCACGCTCCCCACCTTTTCCTCAACCATCTCGGCGAAAAGCGACTGAAGGTCGTACGATTCCGGCGTCGTCCGCTCCGTATAAAGGGTGCGGTCTCCGATCCTGGAGCCCAGCGTCCCCACCAGTCCCACCTTTTGTCCGGCAGACTCAAGAACGGATTTCACCATGAAGGTGGTCGTCGTCTTGCCCTTCGTTCCCGTTATGCCCGCAAGCTTGAATTTCCCCGACGGATGGCCGTAAAAGACATCCGAAACATACGCCAGGGCGTATCTTGTGTTGTCCGTCCTGACAACGCTCGCCCCATCCGGCAGCGACGTTTCCTTCTGGACGATGAAAGCCGAGGCTCCGTTGTCAATCGCCTGATTCACATAATCATGGCCGTCTGCCGTCGTGCCGTCTATGCATACGAACAGGTAACCTGCGCGTACCTTCCGGGAGTCGTACGCTATTCCCTTTATATCAACACCCATATTTCCTTTTGAAGACGAAATCTTAAGTCCCTTTACAAGCTGTTCAAGTAGCATACGCTGCCTCCGCTCTATTCTATATTATCGACTTGCTTGAAATCCACCTCGATCACCTGGCCCTTTGTTACGGCTGTTCCGGGTTCTACCTGCTGCCTGGACGCGACTCCCGCTCCGCTGACCTTTATGTTCAGGCCAAGCTTGTTGAGAGCTTCGGTGGCCTCTGAGATCGTTTTATTGCTCAGGTCAGGCATCTTGACGGTAGCCTGCTCCTGAGACTTATAGGTATATAATATCACAACCGACTTTTCCGGTACACTGGCATCCGGCTTGGGAGTTTGTTCCAGAACCGTACTACTATTATTGCCATTTCCTTCTACTTTATAAGTGAGGCCCAAGCTCTTCAGCTTGCTGACTGCCGCTTCAACGGACAGCTTGCGGACCTCCGGCACGAACACATCCTTTGTCATACCCTTGAGGTCCTCTTCGGTATATTTCCGCTCCACCTGCAGGTAATTCAGCACGTCCTCAAGCAGCTTTCCGGCCGTGGGAGCCGCAATCTGGCCTCCCATATACGACTCGCCCTTCGGGTCAAAAAGCGCGACCAGCACGCAGACCACCGGGTTGTCGGCGGGAGCGAAGCCGCTGAAAGAGGCGGTGTAAACCCCCTCTTCCGTAGTCTGTGACGTACCGGTTTTGCCGCCTATCCTGTAGCCCTTGACATAGGCGTTGTTTCCCGTGCCGTTAGGGGTGGATACCACGCCCTCGAGTATGTCCCTGACGGTTTCGGAGGTCTGCTTGGATATGACTGTCCTCACCACTTCCGGCTCAAATTTCTCTACGATGTTGCCCTCAGAATCGGTCAGCTCCTTTACCAGCCTCGGCTTCATCAGCTTACCGCCGTTGACTATGGCGCCGTAGCCGGTGATCAGCTGAATGGGCGTTATTGTAAACCTCTGCCCGAACGAGGCGACGGCCATGTCGATTTCCTTCGGCTTTGCCTGGAACAGCGACTTGCTTTCGCCTGCCAGACTTATGCCTGTCTTGTCATAAAAGCCGAAGGCCTTCACATAGCTGTAGAACCTGTCTACGCCGAGGCTCTGTGCAACCTTTACAAATGCCGGATTACACGAATTGTAGACAGCTTCCCGGAAGGTCTCGGTCCCGTGCTCCCTGCCCCTTCTCCAGCAATATATGGGGTTAGGCCAGCCTGTGACCTTTACCGGGAAATCGCTTGTCATCGTATCGGGGGTCACAACGCCTTCCTCGATGCCTGCGGCTGTCGTAAAGCTTTTAAAGGTGGAGCCCGGTTCATAGGTATCGGAAATGGCTTTGTTGCGCCATACGGTCTTGTTCAGCACATTGACCGCGTCCTTGCTCTTATCTACCCAGTTGGCCTTATCCAAGCCCTCAACCCCCACCGGAAAGGCGTAAGGATCGTTAAGGTTGTAGTCGGGCTTTGAGACCATACCAAGTATGTCTCCATTCCTGGGGTCCATTACGATGGCTATGCCGCCGCGCTTGACCTTGTAGTCGTCGATCGCCTTTTCCAGGGTCTTGGTAGCAAGGTATTGTATCGTCTCGTCGATGGTAAGCACAACATTAAGTCCGTCCTGTGCGTCAATACGCTTTTCAGTGCTCAGGGGCACTGCCCTGCCCCTTGCGTCAACCTCGCTCAGGATCCTTCCGGGAGCGCCCTTCAGGTATTTTTCCATGATGTTTTCTATGCCGTACAGGCCCTGGTTCTCGTCGCCCGTAAAGCCTATGATATGCGCCGCGAGATTTCCGTCGGGGTAATATCTTTTGGCGTCCTCGTCTATATTAATTCCCTTTATTTCATTGGCCGTAATCCACTGCCGGACGCCGTCCTCTGTCTTTTGGTCCACTTTCCGCTTTATGACCGCATAATAGGTTTTTTTGGTGACGATATTGTATATCTCGGTCCTGTCCATTTCCAGCAGGGGCGACAGTCCGTCCGCAATCTTTCCGGCGTCCTCCGCGGTAATGTCATTGGGGCTGCACGTGATAGTAGCAACCTGGACGCTTATTGCGAGCTCCTTGCCGTTACGGTCGTAAATCGAGCCTCTGATAGGGCTGATGGTCCTGCCCGTATTCTGCTGTACAAAAGCCTTCTTCTGCAGCTCCTCCCCCTGCACGAACTGAATGATCGCAATCCTCACAAGCAAGCCTGCCACAACCAATGTGAACAGGACCAGCAGCATAAGCTGCCTTCTTTTCAACGATAAACCGGGCGTAACCATTTCAACCCCTCCGTACCAAGCCTTTATTGCTTCTGCCGGTATTCTGCAATTAAATTAAAAGGACCATAGACCGTGCAAAATTTTATTTTACACTCATCCACAGTCCAGCAACGGTATATTTGTCAGCTTATATGTACTTTTAACATAATCCGGAAGCTCCGGCCTGTCAGTTGAACAGGTTGAAAAGCCCGGCAACCTTGCTGATGAAAGCGGTAAATATGTTTGCATCGGTCTGTGCTTCCTCATCCTTTGCGTTTATTACAACCGTATGATCTTTTTTCTCTACGTTAATATATACTATCTGGCTCTTGTCGGGCTTCTGCATACTAAGCTTTGTTTCGGCAAGCAGCTTTATGTTGGCAAGGTCGGTATCCTGCTCCACCTTCAGTCGGATCATCGAATTTTCGTTCTTCAGATCGTAGTAGTCCTTTTCGCTCTGTATTATTTTGTAGCTCATATCGGTAATCAGCGCAAACCTGTAAACCACGGCAAGCCCGACCAATAAAACGGCCAATATGGAAACTACCAGCTTGAACTTGGCTTTTCTATTGTTTTTATACTGTTTTTTTTCTTTAAGTACCCTGTTTTCCTCATATACATCGTACTCCAGCTTTCTGGCCGCAGCACCATGGATATATTCATAATCCTTTTGTTTCAATTGTATTCACCTCGGCCATGTTTTATACCATGTACGGCACAGGCGCCCGTTTCCGGTAAAATCCCGAAAAGCCGGCGCCGCAGGGATAATGAAGCCGGGGACTAGCCTTAACCGACCAATCCCCGGTCAAAACTGAACTTGCGGATCCTTATCTTTCGTATTCTTTTTTCTCTTGTCTCTGGTTTGTTTTTGAAGCTTTTCCTTTAGTTTTTTGACAGATTTTATCTTTTGTTGGCTTTTTCCTTTGTAAGTTTTATCTTAGGTTTATCGTATTTTCTTCTTTTGTATCTAAAGCTTTTATCTTCTGCAGCTCGTTGTATTTATCATTTGCCAGGTATTTATTTCAAACCCTTTCCGCGGCCCTGAGCTTTGCGCTCCTTGACCTTGGGTTATCCTGCAGCTCCTCCTGCGAAGGGATCACCGGCTTTCTGGTAATCACCTTCAGCTCGGGCTTTTTCCCACAGACGCACACCGGAAAATCTCCGGGACATATACAGGGGTCTTCCCTTACGTGAAATTCGTTTTTGACTATCCTGTCCTCCAGCGAGTGGAAGGTTATAATGCAGAGCCTTCCCCCCGGCTTAAGGATGGAGACCGCTTCACCGATTGCATGCCTCAGCGCTCCCAGCTCGTCGTTCACGGCTATTCTCAGCGCCTGGAACGTTCTTTTAGCCGGGTGGGGTCCTTCTCTCCTGGCTGCGCTCGGTATAGCCGCTTTTATTATCTCGGCAAGCCGTCCGGTGCTTTCTATCCTCGACTCGCTCCTTGCCTTTACAATGAAGGCCGCTATCCTGGCCGCCCACTTCTCCTCGCCGTATTCGCGGATGATGGCGCTGATCTTCTTTTCATCGTACTCGTTGACTATTTCCCCCGCGTTAAGATCCGCGCTCCTGTCCATCCGCATATCAAGCGGCGCGTCCTTCCGGTAGCTGAAGCCTCTTTCGGCCTCGTCCAGCTGGTGGGAGGATACCCCCAGATCCAGCAGTATGCCGTCGACGCCCGTTATGCCTGTTCCCAGGCATATGTCCCTGATGTTTCGGAAATTGCTGTTTTCAAAGTGCATCTGTGCTTGTCCGTTGATTGCTTTTAAACGTTCCTTCGATATGTCAAGTGCGAAATCATCCTGGTCAATTCCTATAAGCCTTCCGCGGCTGCCCAGCCGCCGGTAAATTTCACCGGAGTGTCCGGCTCCTCCTATGGTGCCGTCGACGTATGTACCATCCGGCCTGATATTCAAAAGATTTATGCATTCATCCAGCAATACCGCCCTGTGGTTGAATTCCATTGTGCTCCTTTATCAGTAACTCCGCTTCCCCCAACTTTAATTTCTACACCTTCATATTCCCAGCATGGACATTTTTTCAGCGATGCTGTCCGGATTCAGGCTTTCGTCCGAGCTGTAGTTTTCCCATTTCGCCTTGCTCCATACCTCAACCCTCGTCGACAGGCCGATGATGTATATGTCCTTTTCAAGTCCTGCATAGGTTCTAAGGTTTTGCGGAACAAGTATCCTCCCCTGCTTGTCCAGCTCGCATTCGGCCGCGCCTGCGAAAAAGAACCTCTCAAAGGCGCGCGCGTCCTTGCTCGAAAGCGGAAGGGTTTTCAGTTTGGCCTCCAGGCTGCTCCATCCGTCAAGGGAGTAAATAAAAAGGCAATCATCCAGGCCCTTTGTCATTATGAACTTCCCACCGAGCTGATCCCTCAATTTCGAAGGTATGATCACCCTCCCCTTGGGGTCAATCGTGTGCTGAAATTCCCCTACGAACAACCATTTCACCTCACGTCTTTGGTCTTGCTAACCACTTTGCACCACTTTCCACCACTTGTCTACTATTTTAGTGCAAAACCAAGCAATTTTCAAGAAGTATTTACTAAAATAAAAAAAGATAGGACAATAGTCCTACCTTCAAATGGCGTGGTTGTGGGCCGGATGCCCTCTCGGGAAGCAGGGGCGCCGCCGTGCCCCGGTTCATAATTGCTCGTCTATTACCCACGTGACAAAATGGTCTACAAGTATTAATTTCTGCTTGCTGCACAGCCTTATTTTCTCATTGATTCCTGTGAGCAGGCAATCATTTGTATTTCTGACGGTACCCAGAAGGAAATAGTCGGGAGTTGCGTTCAACGCCTTGCATATCTTCATCAAGGTTTCTATGCTTGGAATAGAGTGGTTGTTTTCTATGTTTGAAATATGGTTATTGCTCAGGCCGGTGGCCTCCGCAACATCCTCCTGTGTCAAATTCAAAACTCTGCGCCGTTTTGCTATCCTTTGTCCCATTTGAATATAATCTATTTCCATTTTTATCACCCCAGATAACTTTATCAATTATAAATTTGGCGTTTAACATACCGTAAGGGTAGATATACCCTTGTAATTGTATTTTTGTCGATATATAATTGATTTATACCTTTTTGGTTGTACTTTTATAGGGCAAAAACAAAATAAAAACGGTAATATCGCTATTTTAGGGGCAATCATGCCCGGTTGCCTGGAAAAATCCCTTTTGTGACTTAGTATACGCGAAAGGAACGACTGAATGCGGGAAATATTATTGCAGGATTTAAACAGGAAACTGACTTTAAGATATGCTTATCAAAAGGTGGTACTGAACAGCAGAGGAGAGGCCGAAGATTACATATTCCTTAATATGAACCGCGCTTACGAGGAAATGACCGGCCATAAAAAAGAGAATATTCTTGGTAAAAGGATATCAGAAATATTTCCCGGGGCAAAAGCAGGCTTTGATTGGGTGAGCTTTTATGGAAATGTGGCAATGACCGGGACTACGCGGGAAATCATAAGGTATATAGACGTCCTCGGATGCTGGAGCAAAATCACGGTTTTTTCACCCGAGCAGGAATACTTTGTCACTGTCTTCCAGGACATTACCTTCGAGAAGGCGAAGGAATGGACGCATCATCAGAAGGGTCAGGACGACGAGGGCTATAAAGTCAACATGGTCCACAGCCTTCTGGCTCCCTTATTTGAGAAAAACCCGGAGGCGGAGGAGCATGCCGGAAGGGTAAAGGAATACTGCCGCGCAATCGCCGGAGAACTGAGCTTTTCCCCCAAGGAAACAAATGAGCTGTCACTTTTCGCAATGCTGCATGACATAGGCAAGGTGGGAATTCAGTCGAGCATACTGCAGAAGCCCAGCCCGCTGAGTCCTGAGGAATGGCAGGAGATGAAGCGCCACCCCGAAATAGGATACCGCATCGTCCGGAATACGCCCCATATCTCTTCTGTCGCCGAATACGTCCTCTCTCATCATGAGCGCTGGGACGGCCTAGGATATCCGAGAGGTCTTAAAGGAAAAAACATTCCATTGATGTGCCACATTCTTGCCGTGGCCGACGCCTACGATGCAATGACAAACGACAGGGTTTACCGGAAGGCTTTGAGCAGAGAGGAAGCCCTGGCGGAATTGAAAAGGAACGCCGGTACGCAATTCCACAGGGAAATTGTCAATTTGTTCATTAAGATAATATCACGTATCTGAATCGATGAATTCAGTAACCTTGTCAATAAAAAGAACTCCGTCAAGATGGTCCAGTTCATGACAGAGGCACTTTGCCAGATCGCCTTCCCCTGAAATAAAGAATTCCTTTCCTTCCTCATCCAGAGCCTTTACCTTGACTTCCGCGGGCCTTGTCAGTTTGCCCCATTTACCCGGTACGCTCAGACAGCCTTCAATTACCTCCTGGCTGCCTTTAGCCTCTACAATTTCGGGGTTTATCAGATTCACGAGGCCGTCGCCCATATCGATTACCACCAGGCGCTTGAGTATTCCGACCTGCGGGGCGGCAAGGCCTGCGCCGTTATCCGTATTATACATGGTATCGGCCATATCCTTGAGAAGCCCCAGTATTTTAATATCGATCTTTTCTACCGCTTTGCTTCTTTTTCTTAATATATCGTCTTCAAGAGTCCTGATATTCCTTAAAGCCATTGCAAAGCCTCCTTATCTGCCGTCCTTCCGACGCTGTCCGGCGTATTTATTGCGAGCTGTTGAAGATGGTGCGCTTGCGGCGCATCGAAACGCTGAGCAGGACGCCCAGCGAAATAAAGTTTGTTACAAGTGCGGAGCCGCCCTGGCTGACAAACGGAAGCGGAATCCCGGTAACGGGCAGCACACCTACGTTCATTCCTATGTTCTCTATAAAATGGAAGCCAAGCATAGCCGTGATGCCGATAACCATGAAGCTTCCGTATTGATCCCTGGAGTTCCTGGCGATATACATGCATCTGAACAGTATGAAAAATGCCAGCGCCAGCACCAGCATACAGCCGATAAAGCCCAACTCCTCTCCGATCACTGAGAATATGAAATCGTTCTGCTTCTCAGGTACGTTGTAGCTGTTTGCCAGCGAACTGCTGTTCTGTGT
>JAEZJL010000030.1 GCA_023415815.1 Bacillota bacterium
AGCCAGCATTCTCTTCTTCATGGTCACATAACTCCTTTCTCTACTCTTCTCTATTTTATTTTTTTAATCTCGTTCACAAAGGACTCGAGCTGTGTATCGATTTCTCCGTATCTCTGCTGCTTAAGCAACATATGGACTAATACTCTCAGGACCCTTGTCTCCTCCTGAACGTATACACGGGTATAGGTGTATTTATTTACCGAATAATTAATGACCCCTACCAATACAGACATGTTCAGAAGCGGGAATACTATAACAAGTGCCACTGCAAATACCTGTGTAACCGCATCTGTATTTGCCAGAATATTATCGATGAAAATCATTCTGAACATTATATACAAAAATATAAAATTAAATACTACAAGTCCACCGGTTATGTACGCAAATGGCTTGTTCCTGGTAATTACCTTGAAAAAGCCCAGTTTCATAAAACTTTTCCTCTTCAGCAACAGCATTGCAATAAGGATTATCTGCATAACTCTTTCCGGAATCGACAGCACAATTGTTAATAGCCCAGGTTTATTTGCCTCTTCCGCATTGAAGCCGGGTATCGAATTTAATACAGGAAAAATCAGGATCTCCATCGCAATTGCAGCCAAAAAAGCAGCACATACCGATAAAAAAGCTTTAAGGATACCTTTTGGAGTTTTAATGCCAAACAGGAATACAATAAGCAGAACTAATAAAAATAAACTATAAACGGGAGTGTAATTTGCATCCATAATAGAGGCAGCCCTTAACAAAGAAGTTGATACGGCAGTTATTACAACAATTGTAGCTATCCTAATGATATTAGCCTTTCTGAGTGCCAGCAAATCAAACCTCTTCATCATAATAAGGGAAAATACTACAAAAAATGTCCCCTCCGGAATGGAAGCCAGAACTATATTCAATATTATAGATATAACCAATGACCCATCAGGCATAGCAATTACCTCTATGACAGCTTTTGCAGTTATTTAACAAAAAATGACTTGATATAACTTAATTATAGAATATCTGCAATGTATTGTAAAGTCAATTGGGTCGTAAATTGTAATATTTTAATGTCAAGCCCCCGCCATCATGTCGTATACCTTCACAAGCGAATGATAGCACTCCTCAAAGATCGGCTTAATGGCCCCGTACGTCTTTTTTCCGCTCTCAGAGGGCTCCTGCGCGTCGGTTATCTCTATGAATCTGCTGATCACCGAAAAGTCTTTAAATATGCCTGCGCCGACGCCCCCCGTCACTGCGGCTCCCATGGAGGTCGCCTCTTCAAGGTAGTTCGGCTTCAAAACCCGTATGCCGTAGATATCGGCCATTATCTGACGCCAGACCCTGCCCTTGGCTCCGCCGCCGATCACGGTTATCTCGGTGATGGGTATATGCGATGAAAACACCTTCAGAATGATATCCAGGTTGAGAGTGACGCCCTCAAGCACGGACCTTAGCACGTCCGGCCGCTTGTGCTCCATCTTCAGGCCGATGAACGCCCCTCTTGCGTTCGGGTTCCAGCGTGGACTCCGCTCGCCCAGTAGATAGGGAAGGTAAATCAGTCCGTTCGCTCCTGCCGGGGATTTCTCTATTTCCTCATTGATGAGCTCATACGGGCTGATGCCTCTCTTTAACGCTTCCTCAGTCTCACTTGTGCATATCTCATTCTTCAGCCAGCTGTAGGATACGCCTGCGGCCTGCATCGTCCCGCAGGGCGCCACGTAGCCAGGGATGATGTGCGCCCAGTTGAAGGTCCGCATCTGATCGTCAAATATGGGTTTTTCGGCGGTTATGGATATCCAGGAGGAGGAGCCGAGCACGTTGTAGGCCATGCCCTCCCTGATACAGCCTGCCCCTACCGTCGCGCATACGCCGTCGCCTCCTCCGCAGACCACGGGCGTCCCTTCGGGAAGGCCCGTCTCTTCCGCGGCGAGCCTGGTAACGCCTCCGACCACGTGGGTGGAGGGCTTCAGCTCGGGCAGCTTGTCCCCGTCTATCCCCGCGGCTCCGACGACCTCGTCAGACCATTTATATGTATTCAGATCCAGAGCCGTCGTCCCGGTAGCGTCGGAATAATCCGTCACATACCTTCCCGTGAGCTTATAGATAATATAATCCTTGGAATTCAGCATTTTATAAGTGGCCTCATAAATCTCCGGCTGATTGTTCTTAATCCACATCAGCTTCTGAAGGCTGTAAGCCGGGCTTATCCTGTGGCCCGTGATCCTGTAGAACCTCTCGTTTCCGATTTTTTCAATGATATGGTTCGCTTCCCTTACCGCCCTCTGGTCGGCCCATATGATGGATTTTCTGAGCGGCTCCCCATCCCTGCCGATGCAGAGACAGCCCATCATCTGGCCGCTGAAGGAGACCACCGCAACGAGGCTCGCGTCGATACCCTGAAGTATCTCCCTTGTCGTAGCGCAAACCGCCTTCCACCAGTCTCCGGCGTCCTGCTCGGCCCAATTGCTGTTGAAGTAATCCGTGCCGTAGGAGTACACGGTGCTTTTGACAAGCTTGCCGTCCGTGGTAAATAGCGTGGCCTTGTTCCCGGAGGTCCCAAGGTCATGTGCAAGCAAATATTTCAATACGTTCACACCTTTCCCGCAAATCTTTAAGGTCTTCAGAACTTAATAACTATCTTTTTCAAAGCCTTTCTCTCCTCGACCATTTTGAAGGCGCCGATAATATCCTCAAATTTCACGACGTCCGAGATGAAATCGTCGGGATTTATTATGCCGGCTTCTATCCAGTTGATCACCTGTCTGTGGGCCTCGGCCTCCTCAAGCTTCAAGGGCCACTGGATGAACTGAAGCGTCCAGTTATAGGGAGCCTTGCTCCAGTCAAGCTGCATGTCGAGCTTGGGCGATATCCCGTAGCAGCAGATCTTGCCGTTGTATTTTACCAGCTCCATCGCCTGGTTTATCAGCTGGTTTATGCCTACCGCATCAAGGACGAAATCGACGCCGTCCCCGTATATTCTGCTTATCTCTTCCTTTATATTAACGGAATTGCTGTTGAAAACATGGTCCGCACCCATGTCGGTTGCTTCCTTGAGCTTTGCGTCGACGATATCGAATACGGTTATCGGCCCCATGCCCAGTATGCTGGCAAACCTGGTGAAGCAAAGACCCACCGGTCCGGCGCCGAAAACCACAAGGCTGCTGTTCTCCTTGAAGCCGAAACGCTTAGCCGCGCTCAGCACCTCCCTGAAGGTCACTATCATTGCGGCGCTTACGGGGGATATGCTCTCAGGCACTATCTGCTGTGCATAATACGCCTCTGAAAAGCCCGGAGTTCCGGGGCCTTTTCCATCCTCGGCCATCGCCCTGCCGTCGCGTATCACCGCATATTCGGAATAGGCTCCCCAGGCGGAGTGATAGCCTTCCGTCATGCCCTCAAGAAAGGGCAGCAGCACGCAGTCGCCCTTTTTAAAGCTCCTGACCTTGCTTCCCAGCTCCACAACGCGCCCCACGCCCTCATGGCCCAGAATGGCCGGATAGTCGCCGTAGCCTTTAAAATTTCCATGTATCAGCTTCATATCAGTGCCGTTGCACACGCCGCAGCTTTCCATTTTCACAAGCGCCTGGTGCTCGCCGTATTTAGGTATCGGGACCTCCACGATACTGAGCTTCCCGTTCTTGTCCACAGCCAGACTTTTCATGATAAACCTCCTTGTTTTTTTTGAAAGTGAGAAAATAATTACTGGACAATTTCTATGATACATAATATAATTGGAAATAGCAATATGTAAATATGTATTTACATGTTTACATTGGGCAGATCCCGCAGAACACCCATAAGGAGCTACGATGCTTAATAACAGGACAATCAACAGGTCTATCCCCATACCGATATATTTCCAGCTGAAAAATATTCTCCTGGAATATATCACCGAGCACCACGATGACAGGGAAGCTCCCATACCTACCGAGGTAGATATAAGCAGCCATTTCGGCATCAGCAGGCCCACCGTGCGCCAGGCGATCAACGCACTTGTCGTCGAGGGCTATCTGTACCGGATAAAGGGCAGGGGGACCTTCATTTCCAAGCCGAAAATCAACCAGGAATTCCTCAAGGCGCTCGAAAGCTATAACGCGGAGATGCGCAAAAAGGGCCTGGTCCCCTCTACAAAGGTGCTGGGACTCGAGGTCGTGGAGTGCGACGACAGGATAGCCGAGGCCCTGAAGCTCGAAAGCGGCTGCAAGGTCATCAAGCTGAGCCGGATAAGGTATGCAAACGAGGAGCCTATCGTTTTCGTCGTCACCTACCTTCCGTATAACAAGTGTCCCGACCTTATGAGCAGGAATCTGGAAACCGAATCGATCTACGGTATCCTGGAAAATGAGTACAAGCTGATCATCGACAGGGTGGTAAGGAGCCTGGAATCAATCCTCGCGGGCAGCTTCGAGGCTGAGCTGCTTCATATAGAGAAGGGCGCGCCGATACAGTATTTCGAAAGCATCGCATACCTCACCGACGGGACGCCTATCGAATACTCCCTCGCCAAATACAGGGGCGACAGGAACAAGTTCACCTTTGAATTGAAAAGGCACTAAAAGGGGCAGGCGGCCGTACGAGGCCACATTTCCCTATTTGTATAGGAACGAACCTTCAATCTTTGGCTTCCGCAACGATTCCGCTCCTCTTCTGAGGGATCACGGAAACCCATTTTATGCGCAGGATATAAATCGTCGTTATCAGGGCTGCCGCGTAGTTAGAGAAAAGATTGCCCCAGAAAACGGAATAGAATCCGAGGACATGCTCGGTAGCCAGTATGAAGAGATATCTCAGAAGCCATATGCGCAGAATGCTCGCGGCCAGCGTCACCCTGGTGCGTCCCAGTCCTATCAGGGCTCCGAGCTGCACCATGCATATTCCAAAGCCGACGACCGAATAGGTATAGATATGCAGCGCCTTGTTTGCCACCTCAAGGACTTCCTTTTCGCGCGTAAACAGCACAGTAATGTGTGAAGACAGCGGTATCACGACCACAATCAAAATCACTGCGGTGATTGCGCTGATCACGCAGCCGACAAAGCATGAGGCGCGGGCTTTTTGTTCCTGCCCAGCCCCTACGTTCATACTGACCATGGTCGTCACGGAGGAGCCGAAGGAGGAGGGCAGTATAAAGCAGACCGCCGTAATGTTGCCTGCTATGCCCTGCCCGTTCAGTACTACGGGCCCGTATTTCTCCACCTCGTTGTTTATCAGGAAGAAGCCCAGGTTGAGCATCACGCTCGAAAGCATGGAGGGTATCCCGATACGCACCAGCTCGCGTATGACTTCAAAATCGAATTTGAAGCCTTTCAGTTCAAGCCTGTCGCTTCCGGCTTTTATGAACAGCTCATGATACATCCAGACGCTTATCAATATATTGGCCGCAAGAGAGGATATGACGGAACCTACGATACCCCAGCGGAAGACCGATATGAACAGGACGTTGAACAGTATTTTAAGGACCAGCATCAATACCATTCGGATAAAGGTGGCCTCCGGTTTTCCGTTTGCATTCTTTATAGCGTTGTAGATGCATTCGAGGAAGGAAAACGGCAGCACCAATGAATTCAAGGCAAGATACAGGAATACGTCGCGGGAAATCTCCGCATTCACACTATGCGATACCGGAAAGGAAATGATGACAAGGATCGGCGCCATCACGCAGCCCAGCAGGAAAGCAAAAACGATGATCTGCGTAGATGTACGCCGCGACTCTTCGTAATCCCCCCTGCCGTTGGCCTGGCCTATTATAGCCATTCCGGCCACGCTCAGGCCCTGCGCCAGGGCCACTACCATGTTGATGACCGGTACGCAATAGGTTATTGCGCTTGCCGCCTCGGTCCCGACGATATTGTTGATAAAAAGGCCGTCCATCACGGGCATGACGGACTGGACAAAGCCCATCAGCAGGGCGGGTACGGATAACATCAGGACGGTCGTCGATATCCGCCCGTTTAAAATCAGGTCCCGCCTTTGCTCGGTGTTTTGTTTCAATATGCTCAATTGCACTTAAAATCTGCCAGCTTTCACTTATGTATAGTATGCCGCTTATATTACATGTTGTCGATTATACTCTTCAAGAACGGCAGGGTCAAGTGCAAAGGTTGACATAACAGTTCAACGCACCGCATCGGATGGCCTTTGTCAACCCGCATCAATCCATAAAATACGGCTTTATGCATACGGGCGCCGGCACCGCGGCCTCCGATACCTTTTTAAGTCCGCCGCTCCGGCTGTCGACCGAGAAGACGGAAATATTATCGCTGTCCTGATTACCAACCAGGAGGTAAGCGCCTGTCGGGTCAAGAGCAAAGCTGCGGGGCGTCCTCCCTCCGCTGGGCTCAGTCCCCGCATAGGTCAATCCGCCGTCCTGCGGGTTGATTTTATAAATCACGATGCTGTCGGCTCCGCGGTTGGAGCCGTATAAGAACTGCCCGTCAGGCGAGACGAGAACATCCGCGCAGGTATTTCCCGCAGAGGATCTGCCCACAACGGAGGGAACCACCTGGATTACCTCCAGTGCTCCCGTGTTCTTATCATATTTCAGGGCGGACAGGGTGGAATTCAGTTCATTGATAAGATAGCAGTATCTCCCCGAAGGATGAAACGCACAAAAACGCGGACCAGCGCCCGGCTCGGAGGCCAGGTACGGAGTGGCGCAGGGCTCGAGCCTGCCCTTTGTATAATCCGGTTTGTAAGCCATAAACCTATCCGTGCCCAGATCGGCAACATACGCATAGTCATCCTCCGGGCCAAAGACGAGCGAATGCGCGTGAGGCCCTTCCTGGCGCGCCGTGTCGGGGCCCGAACCGCTGTACTGCATAAAGTGCGAGGCTTCCCCCAGACTTCCGTTTTCTTCTCTCGGGAAAACACACACGCTGCCGCCCGAATAATTGGCTACGAATACATGGCTATTATTTCTGTTGACTGCGACATGGCACGGGTCGGCTCCGTCCGTAGCCCTCTGGTTCAAAAAGGTCAGCCTGTGCGTGCCGGGCTCTACGGCAAATGCGCTTACCGCGCCGGAGGATTTGCCTTCGAATTCTTTAAGCTCGTTTACGGCATACAGGTATTTTCCGCTCGCATCCAGTGTGAGATAGGAGGGATTTACAACACCTGTCGTCTTGCCGGCGGGGATAAGCTCACCCGTCGCCAGGTCAAGCTCATAGCAATAGATGCCTTCGCCCTTTCCCCCCAGAATTTCTCCCGTGCCGAACTGAATCGGCTGTGTATAAGTGCCTACAAATACGCAAGGCCGTTTATTCATAGCGATTACCTCCAAAAATTTTTATAAAATTGCAGGGGACGACAATGAACGGACGCCTGAGGTCATAGGAGCTCCAGCAGCTCCTTCGGCTCCTTGAGGACATAATCGGCCTTGATATTCTCCGTATTCCTGGCCCCCCATGCCGCAAGAGCAAACTTTACTCCTGCACTCTTTGCGCACATATAATCGTAGTAGGTGTCCCCCAGATAGATTGAATTTGAAATATCCGCGCCCGTCCTTTCGATAAGCTTCAGGACCGGATCGGGGTCGGGCTTGTGCTTCTGGGTATCATCGGTGCTTATGACGCAGCAGAAATAATCCATCAACCTCTGCAGGCTGGGGTCGTTTGCCACCTCGCACCTGTTTCTCGAGGTGACGATACCGCCCTGGATATTTCTCCTCTTTACTTCCTCCAGCATTTCAACGATTCCCTCGAAGGGCTTTGAGCGGGCAAAGCCCTCAAACAGGAACTCAAAATACCGGCTACAGGCCCTTTCGACATCCTTGAAGCCCAGGCGCTCCAGAGCCTTCGGCGTGGGTATCCCGTAAGCGACGGACAGCTCCTTTTCGGTGAAGTTCCTTCCGAACTCCTCAAAAATAACCTGCTGGTAGGATTCTCTTACCGCGTTTTCAGTGTCAATCAGTGTCCCGTCCACATCAAAAATTATAAAGCTGTACATTATAACTCCTTTAGATTCTTCCGTCATGTCTTGCTGCTTTTTACCTGCGTCCTTAACTGCTGCTTCAACTAACGCAACTTTTTTTATTATACCACCGATATATATTGCAAAAAAGCTTTGGATAAGGAGTAATGTATTTTTTACATTTTCTTGTACAAGCCCAAAAGCAAAGCGGATAACGGATAGGGAAGAGAACAAGGCAAGAATGGTTAAGACAAAAGATAGATTAACTGTTACACTTAAGATGCAAAAGAAATCCCGGAGGAATGAAATGAGAAATTTTAGCAGGATACGGCAGGCTTTGGAGTATATCGATGAGCATTTGGACCAGCCCATTGATTTTGAGCAGGTTGCTGACGTTTTCCATTTTTCCCCTTATTATTTCCATCGCATGTTTTCCGCAATAGTAGGAAAGACCATAACGGCACATATCAGGGATAGACGGCTGGAAAAAGCCTGTAGATTACTTGCCGATACAAACCAAAATATTTTGATAATTTGCCTGGAATGCGGATTTGTATCATCGCCATCCTTTTGCCGCACCTTCAAGAATAAATATGGAATTTCTCCGGGCAACTATCGAAAGTTCGGATACATTCCGGTCAATACAACCATTGAGCAAATGATTATTAGATTTACAAATAGATTAAAAGGAGGTATTCTTGTGCATCCGAATCTTATTAAGAAAAACAGGCTGCTTATAGCAGGGGTCACAGGGGATGGCAATAAGACAGGAGAGGTGTGGCAAAAATTTATGGCCCTGAATACAAAAATCGGGCTCAAAAATAAACTGTCGGATAACGGGTATGAAATTCGTATTTACACCAACAATGAATGCAGCTGCCATGTTGGTTTTTCCGTGACAAATAATGATGTGGATGGTTCTTTTACCATACTGGAGCTGCCTGCCTCGGAATATGCCTCATTCGATGTCTATGTCTCACAGGGCTATGATAGTGAAAACACCGCAATGGACGAATGGCTTGAGACAAATAACAGAGGGTATATACAGAGGCTGTATGATGGAAAGCCCTATGCAGTGGAGTACTATGACGAAAGATTTCACGGCGACGAAGCGGATTCTATTGTGGAGATATGGGTTCCTGTTAAAAAGCAGTAATGGGTGTATCCCTCTCCCAGGGAATCCTTCAAGGAAGGCTTTAGATCAGCCTTGTGGAAAAGCTTTGCTGATGCAGGCGTTTTGCAACTACCTGCATCATAATCGCTGCTCACCAAGCACTGCCCTGCGGGCTGCCTTAATTTATCATTCCGCTTTCAGCGGAAATTTCACGGGCAGGCCGGTGGCCGTCGAACGGTAAATTGCCGTAAACAATTCCACGGTTTTGCGGCCGTCCCGGCCGCTGATCAGCGGCTCCCCCCCGGTTTGAACAGCGTTTAAAAAGTCCCGGATCTGTTGAAAATGGAAATAGTACATGTTATCCACGCTGTTGAAGAAATCCGTGTCCTCCCTTTTCCATTGCTCCAGCAGGTCCGCCTCTCCGGAGACTGTCCAGATATCATTTACAGGGGGCTCCGTTATACTGCTTACCCCTGCGATAAACATCGCGCCGCCGTCCGTCTGGACTCCGACGGAAGCTCCGTTTTCGCCGTGGATATGTACTT
The DNA here is from genome assembly GCA_023415815.1 of Bacillota bacterium. Classification (GTDB taxonomy): domain Bacteria; phylum Bacillota; class Clostridia; order Acetivibrionales; family DTU013; genus JAEZJL01. Next base: position 9,547 of record JAEZJL010000030.1, read on the forward strand.
TCCCGTAGAGCGCCGGATTCTGGGAATTGCTCACCAGGATATTGCCAATTCCCCCGTTTTTAAAACGGATCACCGCGACGGCCGTATCATCCACCTCGAGCTCCGGATGATTGAGCGTATCCCATATCCCGTAAAGCGTATCGATCTCACCCATATACCACAAAAGCAGGTCCAGCTGATGCGGCGCCTGATTTACCAGAACGCCGCCGCCCTCGCCCTTCCACGTCCCCCGCCAGGGATCGCTCCGGTAATATTTCATGTCGCGCCAGCCCAGCATGGTGACGCTTCCTATGATCGGCCTGCCGATTTTCCCGCCGTCGATGGCTTTTTTTATCCTCATGCAGGGCGGATAAAATCTGCGCTGGCACACGGTCGCGACCTTGACTCCGGATTTTTCAGCGGCCTCCAGAATATCGTCGCAATCCTTCAGTGAAGCCGCCAGCGGCTTTTCTATGATTAAATTCACTCCCAGACCGGCAGCCTCAATGGCCGGCGCGGCGTGTACGGGATGGGGAGTGCAGATGCTGACCACGTCAATTTTCATTTCCTGAATCATTTGCTTAACGGAGGTAAATGACTTCACCCCGTACTGTTCCGCAAACGCGGCGGCAGATCCCGGATTCATGTCACAGACCGCAACAAATTCACTGTTTTCACATTTCGCGTAGGCTTTTGCGTGAAAATGTCCCACCTTGCCGCAGCCGATCACCGCCGTTCTTATTTTCCTGCTCATTCCTCTTCCTCCTATCGCCATACTGCCTGCTTATGGCACAAGCACGATCTTTGAAAGGCCTTTTTCACCTTGATATACGCGTTTGATCCATTCGTTGCCCTCCGACATCGGGACTGTTTTTGAAACCAATGCGTCAACATTGACTTTCCCTGACGAGATCAATTCCAGGCACTCCGAATATTCGCCTGCGGAAGCACAGCTGGCAAAAATGCTGATCTGGCGTGTGACGACCCATTGCAGCGGGAATTCCGTCTTCGGCTCAAGATTTCCCACCAGGACGTCCTCCCCGCCCTTTTTAAGGGCCTTTAAGCTGTTATTTACCGTAACGGAGTTTCCCGTTGCATCATAGCAAACATCCGCGCCCTCATGATCCGGCGTCAATTCCAATATCCGTCCTATCACATCGGCGTCCAATGCATTCACTGTAAAATCCGCGCCATATTTCAGCGCCATTTCCAGCCTTGCCGGAGAAATGTCCACCGCAATTACGGTTTTAACTCCAAAGGCTTTGAGGACTTGAAGTATCAGCATCCCGATGGTGCCCACGCCAAAAATGGCAACACACCCATCCTTGGGCACCTTTGTACGCGTAACGGCATGATATGCCACCGATAAGGGCTCCACCATGCAGGCCTGCAGAAAGGAAACATTCTCAGGCAGAAGATAGAGCACACGCTCAGGAACCGCCACATATTCGGCAAAAGCTCCGTTCATGCGATAATCTTCGCAGGATACGCCAAGGACTCTTCGATTGCTGCAAAGGTTGTATCGTTTAATTTTACATTCCTTGCACTCCCCGCAATAAATAGTAGAATCAAACGTTACCCTGTCTCCGGGCTTAAAATCCTTCACTTTATTTCCGCAGGCTTCAATGATTCCGGAGGCCTCATGTCCCATAATGACCGGTGGAATGCGTCTTCCCGTGCTCCCGTCCATCCCGTGCACATCGCTGCCGCAAACCGCGCAGGCCTTTACCCGGATCAGGACGTCTTCCTCTCCTAAAAGCGGCATTTCGACATCCTTCCAGGTAAATTCATTATATTTTTCTAAAACCAGTCCCTTCATTTCAACCTCTTCTTCCCATGCAAATTTTACCGGACGCCCCTATACGCAGGGCCCGGTTTACATAAAATGCACTCCTATCCTTTTCAGATTACCACCCCAGCGGCGTCCCGTCAAATTTCATGAACATATTTTCCCTTGATGTTGAGTTGAAATCCAGGGTATATTTCATGAATGCCCTCGCCGTATTCTCCGGAGGCTGAATTGCGCCGGCCCCTCCCATCTGGGTCTTCATCCAGCCGGGATGGAAGCATATCACCCGCATCCCTTTTCTGCCGATATCGTTGTACAGTAAAGTCGCGCCTTTGTTCAATGCGGCCTTCGACATGCAGTATGTGTACTCGGAGGTTCTGAAGTTCGGCGATCCCCCGACGCTCCCGGCCTCGGACGAAGTAATGCATACGGTTGCGCCGGAATGCAGCAGATCCAGCTTCAGCAACGCTTTCACGACCCGGAAGGCGCCGACGGAATTTATAGTATACATGTCCAGAGCGGAATCAAAGTCATAATCAATGATCTCGCGGCGCCCCTCGTCATGAAAGCCCTTGTAATAAATCCCGGCGTTATTGTAAACGATATCGATATTATTGCTTAATGCTTTAACATCTTCCGCAGCTTTATTAACCGAATCGGTTGACGCTATATCCGCCTCTCTGACCACTATGTCCTTATCATCCTTTGAAGCTTCCGCCAATTCTTCCGTCATGCGGCAGTCCCACGCAAAAACCTGATCGCCCAGCTTGCGGTGCTCCTTTACAAGAGCCAGTCCGAGCCCTCGTCCAGCGCCTGTAACCAAAACTGTTCCCATCGATAATAGCCCCCAGTCAATAGATTTCAGAACTGCATATGGCCCCGGGATAAGGCGAGGCCACAAGCTTATCAATCATTTTCGAGCAATTCAAGAATGACCTTCAAGCTGTCGGATGCATTCATATACGCATATCTGCCTTTTCCGGTGTTATATTCGCCCCTTTGATCCAGGGTCATGCCGAAGTCTTTGCATACCTCAATGGACTTCTGCATGCCCTTGACCCTGAATGCAAGGTGGTGGACGCCCTCTCCGTGTTCATCCAGAAATTCTCTCCAGGTGGACGGCTCTCCGTTGGGCTGAATCAATTCGATCCGGATTCCCTCCCCGACATCAAAAAATGCCATCACGCACCCGGCATAAGGCGCGGGATTTCCTTTATATTCGGTCTTCGTAATCTCATAATCCCCGCTGTCAACGTTTCCAGGGACAGCTACGCCAAAAAACTCGGCGAATTTTTTCTTCGTCGCTTCAATGTCTCTTACAATAAAGCCTACCTGTGCCAGTAAATTTGTCCCGATGATTCCGCTCATAAATACCTCCGCCTTTACAATTAATTTTTTTGATTTAAAATCCGTTGTTTTTTATAACTTCCGAATACCAGTATGCGCTTTCCTTGGGAACGCGCTTTTGCGATTCGTAATCCACATAAACCAGGCCGAACCGCCTTGCCGAGCCCCACGCCCACTCGAAATTGTCGGTAAAGCTCCACAAATAATATCCGGTAATGTTCAGGCCATCGTCAATCGCATGCCGGATCGCCGTCAGATAACGCTCCAGATAATCCTTTCTGTTCGGGTCATAGACCCTGCCGTCGGGATTTAACCAGTCATTGGTCGCAACTCCGTTTTCGGTGATGATCAGCTTTTCCGGCTGATACTGATTTTTTATCCACATAAGCAGCTCGTACATCGCTTGCGGATTGACCTCCCAATCGGCATCCGACCTTGTTATTCCGGTCCTTAACGTTCTCGCGGCGATCGGCCAACGATCCTTGTCATATTGGACCGTGTTCGGATAGTATGAATTCAGGCCCAGGAAATCCAGCTTCTGATGGATAAGCGCCATATCGTTTTCCATTATTTCAGGCAGCACGACCTGTTTCTTTTTCATATACTCCATGAAGTCTTTCGGATAGCTTCCTTTCATCACCGGCTCCGCAAAAATATCATTTTTCTGCATCCTGCTTATCTTTGCCGCTTCAACATCGTTCGGGTCCTCTGGATCATACGGATAAAACATGCTCATATTGAGCGTGATTCCTATTGGCGCTTTCAAAGAAGTTTCCCTGTATGCTTTGACAGCGGATCCGTGTGACAGAAGCTGATGGTGTACCACCGAAAGCGCAAGGCTGTAATCACGGCATCCGGGGGCATGCTCTCCCGTCCAGTGCCCGGCGAAGGCAACGACATAAGGCTCGTTAAAGGTTATCCAATAATCAACCAGGTCTCCGAGCTCCCTATACAATACTTTTGCATATTCGGTATACCATCCCGTGATCTCGCGGTTTCCCCAGCCTCCCCTATCCTGGAGCGACTGCGGCAAATCCCAGTGATAGATCGTCACTGCAGACTTGATATTGCGGTCATGCAGGCACTGAAGCACTTTTTTATAAAAGCCGATTCCTGCTTCCGACACTTTGCCGGTCCCGTCCGGCATCACCCTGGACCAGGCGATAGACAGCCTGAATACCTGGAGCCCCAGCTTTGCTGCGATTTCAATGTCTTCCTCGTACCTGTTGTAAAAATCACACGCTTCATCACCGGTCGTCCCGTCCATGATTCTTCCCGGCGTATGGCTGAAACGGTCCCAGATGCTCTCGCCCTTGCCGTCGGAATTCCAGGCCCCCTCGATTTGATACGAGGCCGTAGCCACTCCCCATTCAAAGTCCTTCGGAAATTTTATCACTTTATATCGCCCCTGTTTCCAATATTATATTTTTCAAGCATATTCCGGCCTTTGTAGTCGATAAATGGAATATCCAGCTCGATCCTGACGACGCCATTGATAATGTTGTATATCCCGACCGCCGCTTCCCCTGGGTGTATTTGTGCATTTTCCTTTCCCATGACGGTCTGCATGCGTCCCGGATGTACGAAAAACACCCGGATATCTTTAGTAGTCTCCTGACCCGACAGATAGTTTCTGATTTTTTGCGTGTACATATTAAGCGCGCTTTTCGATATGCAGTAGGCGGGGTAATGATGCCCCTTTGGGCTCAGCATGGCTCCTTCCGACGTCACATTTACGATGCATGGGCTTTCGGAGCCACCGATGTATTTAAAAAAATGCTTCAAAACAATCGCCGGACCTACGGCATTGACGTCGATGGTCTTTCGAAGCATTTCGATATCCAGCTCCTCTATAGGATTGCGCATATCGTATTTCGACTCGAACAAAACTCCTGCATTATTGATGATAAAGTCCAGCTTGATATTCCTCTCAGACAGAATTGCGGCTGCTTTCTCAACCTCGTCTTCACTGCTCACATCCATTTTTAAAAGAGTAAGCCTGTCGGGATATTCCTCCTTCAATTTTTCCAGCTCCGAACCGGTCTCCGGCACCCCTTTTGAAGCCGCTACAATCCGATATCCAAGCTCCAGGCCGTATTTGACCAGCTCAAGCCCCAGGCCTCTTCCCGCTCCTGTTATTAAACCCGTCAACTTCTGCCCCCCCTTTCAATATTAAAAGTATCAATACGAGTCGGATTTTCCGAACTTTAACACCTTAAATAACACAAATACAATACACAATGAAATGATTAACAATATCCATGCCATTGCAGAGGCATAACCCATTTTAAAGTAGGAAAATGCGTTTTTATAAAGGTATAACGAATAAAGCATGGAGGCATTGTCAGGCCCGCCGCCCGTGATAATATAAGGCTCTGCAAACCATTGAAAAACAACGATCACCGAAGTCACAATATTATACAGCAATGTCGGACGCAGCAGCGGGATCGTAATGGAAAAAATCTGCCTGAACGCCCTGGCCCCATCAATGGAAGCCGATTCATACAGGCTCGCAGGAATATCCTGGAGGCCCGCCAGATAAATGATCAGCGAATTTCCGCATGTCCAGACCATCATGATGATGAACGCCGGCTTCGTCCATGCCGGGTTTGCTAACCAGGACGGCCCGTCAATTCCTACATAGCCCAATAAGGTATTGATAATGCCTTCCGTCTGCATCATCCAGACCCACAGCAAGCACACAATAACCGTCGGAACTAACGTCGGTATGAAAAACACCACACGAAACCCGGATGTAAATTTCAACTTTTTGTTGTTCAGAATAAACGACATGAAGAGTGTGATACAGGTTGTTATCGGAATGCCGAGCAGTATCATGTACAGGGTATTGCCCATTGCCTTCAGGAAAACCTTATCTTTAAAAAGATTGATATAATTCGTCAGGCCTATCCATACCGGCTCCGAAATGACTTTATACTCACAGAGCGAATAATACAGCGACGAACAGATAGGATAGACGGTAAAGGCAAGAAACCCGATAATCCAGGGAGATATAAACAGCACACCTCTGATTGCTTCGCCTTTGGTTGTAATTAAAGCATCTGTTTTTTTGAGATTATTCATAGACAAAAGCTCCTTAACCCTTTAATCCGGACATCGAAATTCCCTGTATAAAGTATTTCTGAAGCAAGAAGAATATCAGCAGCACGGGGACAACCATAATCACACCCAGGGCAAATAAAATGTTCCACTTAGGATCGCGCTCGGTATGAATCATTGACGCGGCTAAGGATAACGTATACAGCTTATCATTCGCCAGGAACACCAGAGGACCTACAAAATCATGCCATGACCGGATAAATCCAAAAATGGCGACGGTCGCAAGCGCCGGCTTTACCAGAGGAAGTATAATGGAGCTGTAAATGCGGAATTCACCCGCGCCGTCCACGCGTGCGGCATAGGTCAGCTCCATCGGCACCGCGAGATAAAATTGCCTCAGCAGAAAAATATAAAACGGATTGCCGAAGAAGCTGGTGACTGTAAGCGGTAAAAATGTGCCCGTCCACCCCAGCTTGGAATAAAGTATAAAGAGAGGTACCAGCGTTACCTGGTAGGGCAAAATCATCGTAATCAACACAAGAATAAATACCTTGTCCCGCCCCGGCCAATACAGCCTTGAAAAGCCATACGCCACAAGAGAGCAGGAAATAAGCGACCCGACAATATTGAAGAAAACTACGATCAAGGTGTTTTTGAGATATCTGAAAAAATCAATTTGTTCGAAGAGGGCAATATAATTGTCCAGGGTAACCCTTTCAGGAAACCACCGGAAGGGAATCTTAAACATTTCGCTCGATGCTTTTGACGAACCAAACAGCATAAAGACAAACGGGATGATGAAGCACATCGCAAAAGCTATCAGTACAATATATGACCCTGCTTTTTCCGAACCTTCCGATATCTGTGCTTTTATTGATTTCTTTGCGTAACGGATTTGCTTGTCTTGGCTCATGTATACCTCCGGTAAAAAAAATCTCGGGGATATCGGGGACCGGGGAATTTCATCAATTCCCCGGCCTCTCTGATCAGTTGTTATACGATCGGCTATTTCTTTGCGTCCAGTTCAGCCTGGTACTGGTCCTGTAATGCCTGGAGTGATGATGCAATGTCTGCTTTTGAATAGATGACAGATTCTCTCAAGGTTTTGAACGCGTCGCCGAGTTCGGTTGAAACTGAAGTAAGCGCAGGAATACCGCTTTTCGGTGAATTGGCAAGCTTTCTCTCCAGTGCGTATATCTCGTCGCCCTTCTGTGTCCAGCTCACTTTATCGAACTCCGAATCGATACACGGAATCGAACGCCATGTGTCGTAATTGTCCGCGCTGATTTCAGCCGACAGGGAGAAGTGGACAAATTGCAGCGCCTGATCGATATTTTTGGCGCCCTTCGGGACCGCAAAAACATTCGTTATGAAGGTGGTTGAATCTGCGCGGCCCGAGCCGTCGGCCGGCGTAGGAACAGGAGCGACCTTGTAGTTGATGTCCTTGGGCCCGTATACATCCATCAAATGCGTAAAGGAATTGAGTGTGACCGTCATCGCGATCTTTTTATTATAGAAGGGATGGTCCGGAGTTGAGCGCCCTCCTGCATTGGCTGTAATGGCGTTTATTTTTTCAATGTCGTATTTGTCGGCATAGCTCTTCACCCATTTCAGATAATTCTGCACCGCCGCGGAGGTAAGGTCGAGTTTGTTGGTATCGGTATCATAGACATTTGCTCCGAATAAGAACGGCATGATCCAGGCTTCGCCGCCATGATCCTGCCAGGGAATGAAGCCCAGCTGCTTATAAGAACCGTCGGGGTTTTTTATCGTAAGCGCTTCCGCCCACTTATCCAGATCTTCGATGGTTTTCGGAGGATTCTCGGGGTCCAGGCCGGCCGCTTTTACGAGATCGACATTGTAATAAAGCATGACAACATTCGAATCCTGCGGGATGAGATAGGTGGAATCCTTGTAATACATGACGTCCGAGGTCCCCGGGAAGAAGCCTTTTATATCGATTCCCGCTTTCTCAAGATAGGAGTCCAGCGGATCGAAGGAGCCGTTTGCCGCGTAAGAATATGCATTTGTAGCATTGTCTACAACAATCAGGTCCGGACCCGTCCCGCTTGCGATGGCGGACAGGAGTTTCCCATTGCTGATGCCCGCGCCGTCGGGAACAAACTGAACTTCACATTTGAGTCCCTGGCTCTCGAATTTTTTATTAAACTCATCGACACGCCACTGTTCCCATTTTGCCGAATCTCCCGAGTAGCAGGACCAATACTGAAATGTTCCGGTTATTTCTTTTTGAGGTTCTGCCGCTACAGTGCCTGTTGAAGCATTATCTGCCGTGGAGCTGCTTGACGCGTCGTTTGATGTGCCGCCGCCGCAAGCTGCCATTAAGCCTGCAATTAAGCCTGCGACCAAAACAAGAGCCAAAACCTTCCTTTTCATAGATAGATTCCTCCTAATAATATAGTTGTAATCAAACAGCAGATATCCTTCCACTGTAGTTACCAGATCAGAATCCATGGCCCGTTACTTTATGTTAACTTATCTAGGCTGTATTTGAAAACCGTCAGTGTTTTCCACAGACTTTCGTTTATTTGCCGTCAGGCTTGTATTTTACCTGGATCAGCACCTTGAATTTATCTGCGGAATCAAAAATGGTGTAATTTCCTCCCGGATATTCCCCGTAATGGCGGACCGGCATATCATTTTTTTCGAAATAATCCACTACTTTATCTCTGTCATTGGTCATGAAGGAAATGTGATGCACGCCCTCGCCTTTTTTATCCAAAAACTCTTTCCAGGAGCTCGGCTCCAGATCCGGCTGCGTCAACTCCAGCACTACCTGCCCAAGGCGGAATACGGCTATCTTCGCTCTGGTAAAGGATGGAGCGCCGCGGTATTTCGTATGCGCAATCTCTTCCGGAGGCACCTGGATCAGTTCCGGTACAGGCACGCCAAACAGCTCCGCATATTGCCTGGCTGTTTCTTCAACATCCTTTACAATCATCGCGACCTGACAAATGGACTCGCCATTTACAATACTCATTTTAATCCTCCCCTTATGTTCCCCTTGTAGTTTTGCACAAAATTGTGCATTTTGTTTTAAATATGTACAATTTTTAAGCACTATTTTTGTGTTATTACGTGTATAATTTTATCAGACATACGCGTGCATGTCAACAGCTGTTTTCCTTACTTTTTTCTGCGTTTATCTCACAAAAAGCATTGTTTCGTTTCTAAAAATCGATTTATTCGTCCAAAAATATAGAAATTTTTTAATGCATTGCCTAATTTTTCTCATAAAATTATAATTTTACATGTCTTTAGTGTGCAATATAAAAAAGTTTATGCACATAACGCAAGCCTTTTTGTGCATTGCATATTGCTTTTATTGCATTTCTTTGCTATAATTTTTATATTAAAATAAAGAAGTGATCAGGGAGCATATCGAATGAAAAAACAGTATACGATTAACGAAATCGCTGAAATATTAAAATTATCACGCAATACCGTGGCTAAAGTGATCAATGGCAAAGACGGTGTATCGGAAAAGACCAGGAAGCTTATCTTGGACTTTTTGACCATAAATCCGTCCACTGCCGATAAGAACAGCCTTTCACAATACACCTCCGCCCAGAAGGGAAATGTCATTTTCACGTATCATCTGAGCTACAACGAATATTTACACAATATATTGACCGGTATCGAACGGTTTTTAAAGGAAAACGGATACGCGTTAATTCTGAATATCATACGCGATAACGACGTAGACAATATTTCTCTTCCCGCATCCCTCTATAACGGCTCCGTTTGCGGCGTTATTTCCTTCAATATATTCAGCGTCCGGTACTGGAATGAAATCACATCGCTCAATATCCCCTCGGTATTTATCGACACCTTTTACCAGCACCATCTTTTTGCCGGAAAAGCGGATATTATCGCACCTGAAAACTCCCGCGCCATCCATGAAATCATGAGCCTCTTGATAAAGAAGGGCAAAAAAGCGTTTTCCTTCATCGGCCATCCCAAATATTGCTACTCCACTAATCAGCGTTGGAGCGCGTTTAAGGACGCCCTGGAAGCAAATGATCTTCCATTGCAGGAGGAATGCTGTATTTATGATAATCTGACGCTTTTGTCCGATATTGAACAAATCGCTCTGCTGAAACAAAGAATTAAAGCCATGCCGAAATGCCCCGATGTGTTTCTGTGCGCAAGCGACACCTTTGCCATCGTCCTTTCCTGCGCCCTTCAGGATCTCGGATATAAAATACCCGACGACGTCTCCATTATCGGGTTTGACAATCTCACCGAAACGGTGCGGCAATCCCCTTCCATCACTACGATCGACGCCCATTCCGAATATCTGGGCAAAATGGCTGCCAAAAAAATATTGGAGCGCCTGGATGATCCGAAGAAGCATTACGAGTTTACTTTATATGAAACAAATCTTGTGATACGGGATTCGACAATTCCTTTTAACCCATAAATTCTTTAACTCCTCCTCGCGCTCACCGCTTTACGGACCTTGCCGCACATCACTTTGAGGCCTCGTTTGAACGGGGCCTCAAAGCTGCATGCATTGTCCGCGCGACGCCTGTATTCTCCGCCTCTGTGAACTCGGTTGGTATGGTCGTTAAAGCGCCTATTCCCCCAGGTAAATATTCACCTTTTGCTGAATCAGCCGGCCAACCTCCTCCGCTGATTTCCGGCCGGAGAAGAAGGCCGGAGTTTCTTCGCTCACGACCCTTCTGACGCCTGCGCCGCTCCTGTTGTAAACTCTCATGCTTTCAATGAAACCGTTGACATAGTCTATATCCTCCTGCTTAAGGGGCCTGGGTATTATGGTTTTAGGCTTTTCACCCTTGCTTCCGATCATCATCGACATTCCTCCGCTGTTCGTTATTTCGATGGCTTTTTGGGCCGCTTTGCCCAGAGACTCCCTGTTGACGGCAAAGCCGTCCAGCTCGCCGGACTGGACCTCGTCGGACAGGAGGAATTTCAAAAACTCCCACGCGGCGGTCTTGTTTTGGGAATTGTTGTTAATCGAAAACAACGTGTCTGAGTCGAACACGCCGCCCTTTGTCCCGTCGGACGAAGGATAGCGGAGAAGCCTGACCCGGTCCTTGTACAGGGCTTTTAAAAATGCATAGGAGGTATAATCGTTGATGGTTTGCGGGTTGAAAATTACCAAGCCGTTTTCAATGGAATCCAGATCGTTGTAATTTGCATTTTTTACTTTCTGATCGCTCGGGATTTTGCTGTCCCCGAACTCCTTCGTCACGGCAAGCAGGTCGGTAAACCCCTTTGAATCAAAGCCGGCCTTTTTCTCACGTTCATCCACAAAGCTGCTGTAATTCCCTTTCAGCAGATATTCCATGAGCGTTTGACAGCTTATGCCCGTGAAAGCCTTCCGGCCTTTGCCTGCGCTCCCGTCCTTTCCGGTCAGCTTCCGGGCGGTTTCCATGAAATCGCCCCAGGTCCACTGCGTATCGTCTATAACGGCGCCCTCCTCGTCAAGGATCTTTGTGTTTGCCGCGAGCAGATCAAAGCGGATGCTTAACGGCAGAGCATACAGGCGGTCCTTGTATTTCAGGGCGTCGAAAATATTCGCGTAATATTTGTCCGGGTCAAAGCCCCTGTCCTGCTCTATCAGCCCGCTCAGGTCCGCAAGCATGTTCTTGTCGGCGTATTTTTCATAGGAGAGCCCGCTGGTGTTTATGAGGTCCGGGCCCTTGCCGGTGAGAAGCTCGGTATTCAAGACCTTTATATAATTTTCATAATTGCCGTTGAAGTCATATTCCTGCTCGTATGTTTTTATATCGATCCGGTATTCCGGATTTGCCTTCTGGAATTTCAGCGCGGCAACCTCGAGCCGCCTGTCCGTCACCGGCACCGCAAGGGTGATTGCCTTTCGTTCCTTGGCTTTATGCGCGCCTGCTTCAATGTCATACCGATATATTTCATAATTGTCGTCTCTTCCGGTCGTTACATAGATATTCCCCTTCTGGTCGAGGTTCAGGTCCGAAACGGCATTGCCGCTTGCAAGAAGCATATATTGCTTGAAATCCAGCACGTTACCGGCCGGTTTTCCGTCGTCGTCGTAATTGTAGACGCCGGTTTGGTCCATAACATAGATGCTTTTACCCGCAGGATTGTATCTGACCTTCAGCGAACCAACCGTGAAGGAAACCGTCCTTCCGGCGGAGTCCCCTCCGACATTGCTGCTCCAGATGCTCTTCCCGTCCGAGCCGTCAAGCTTCTCGAGCGTCTGCTTGCTCTTATCCGTGCTTGCCGCTAAAATATTGCCCTCCGCATCGGTGTCTATGCTGTAATACGCCTTATTTCCGAGCTTTTTAACCAGCTTCCCGTTATTGTCGAGGATCATGATCCCGTTGAGGGCGGCCAGATAAATACGGCCGTCCGCTCCCAGCGCCATATCCAGTACAATGGGCATGCTTTCCGGCATTCCGCCGTTCTTATATTTCCCGAGCTCAAAGGTGTCCGTGATATTGCCGGCAGAATCGATCACGCATACCTTCTGGCTCGTTTCAGTTTCTGAGACGCCTTCGGCGACAACGGCGTAAATGTTATCCTGCGCATCCAGGTCAAAGGCCACCACATATCCGGGCAAAACGCAAGGTATTTCGCTTATGGGCTTTCCATCCCCGTCGAGGGCGACAAATTTTCCCGCGGCTCCGTCATATACGACAAGCCGGTTTTTTGAGTCGATACGGGCGCCTCTGGGAAATTTAATCCCTGAATTGCCGCCGATTTCCTTTTCATCATAGACGGATACGGCGGAACCGGCGGCAACCGTATCTCCGGCGGTCGAGGCGCTTGCCGCGTCCTTTGCCCCGCCCTGGCATCCGCAGACGCCCGCCGTGAGGCCTATTGCCATGATGATGCAGATAAGCTTTTTAATCATTTTTTACACTTCCTTTCTCGTTCCGGTAATAGCGGTACAATATGTTCACATAGATGAAGACCCACACTACAAGGATATTTCCGGTTTTCAGCACGAAGGGCAGCCCGGAGGCGCTTGCGGCGGAGGCCAGCAGGATCAGGGAGAGCAGCATGAACAGACCGCAGGCTAGGGAGATTCTGTTCATCCCGGCATTGAGCCTCCCCAGTCCGGCAAAGCCCGCAAATGCAAGCAAAAATCCGGCTGCGGCCATAATGAGCAACGGCCATCCCGTAAGCATGCCGACGCCGTCCAAAAGCGCCGTGGCAGTATCCCCCGCATACGCCTGACTTCCGATCCCGCTGCGGACGCCGTTCTTCAGGAGCTCAATATAAAAGGATACATCGATCAATTCCTCCGGTATAAGCGCCGGAGGTATGTACAGGCTGAAGCGTATGCCCGCGCCGACAAAAATCAGCGCGGTTGCGGCGCTCAGGAGCTTCAGCGCCGCAATAACCATCCTTCCGCCGTTCTTTCTTATTACATTCGACAGATAGTCCGCCCTGCATTCCCTGCGCAGTACGGCAGCAGTCTCTGCCACCGTGTCCTTGAGCCATGAAAGCAGGATCAGTATCACAACGCCTCCAAGTATAAACACAAGCATTCCCGGCTTTTGCTCCAGCAGAGCCCGCGTTATGTTATAGTCCTCGATGCGGTAATCGGAAGGATCCCTGCCCGCCTCCTGCAGCGCTTCGGCGATCAGCTTCCTGTTATTGTCCAGGGTACTCCGGTCCTCCGTCATTAGTTGAAAGGACGGGATTCCGGCGCTTCCGTCCAGCTCAAAAAGCCTTGCGCCCGGGATGAACACCGCCGGGAAGCCGTCGTCCGCCAGGCTGCTCAATATGGAAGCGTCTCTTTTTACAACACCGACGATCTTGAATTTCACACCGTATATTCCCAGCGTTTTTCCGACCGCGTCGACAGACCTGAAGGCATTCCACGCGAGCCTGTCGTCGATCACGGCCACATTGGCCCCCTCCCGCTCGGCGGTTTCGGTGAAAAAGCCGCCGCAAAGCATATCCATACGTAAAAAGCGGGGGAGCATATAATTCGTCCCTGTGACCGTTGAAACAATGCTTGCGTCCCCAGCTTTCACCGTGACCCCGGAAAGCGCCGGCCGGGCGGTATAGGTGAACTCCTCCGTCCCGAAGCTTCCGGCGAGGCTTTTGACCTCGCGCGGCGTCAGGCCGGAGCCGCTTTGCGAACCGGTTGCCTTCGCTGTGATGACAGCCTTGTTCATACCGTTGCCGCCGTTCAGCAATACGCCCTTTTCGGTCAGGGAGGCCGGCGCCGTCACGCAGGAGAGCAGCAGGAAGATACCGCCGAATATTGGAATCAGCGCTCTGTTCGCTGTTTTCATAATGCTCCCTCCTTTCGCCTGATTTGGCGGCCTGTCACTCATTTTCAAGCATCACCCTCATACCGTCCGAGAGGGGCTTGTCACTGCCGGTCACGACCCTGTCATAATCACTCAAACCGCTCAGTACGGCCGTATTTGAATTGTCCGAGTCTCCCTTTGTCACCTTCACCCTGCGGACAAAAAGCTCGTTGCCCAGCGGCCCCTTCTTCTCCTGCAAGACATAGACAAAATAATCCAGCATCTCCTGGCCGACCGCCGAGTTTGGAACCAACGTGCCATAAGCCTCCGTACTCTTTTTGATATCCGCCGACCCGCTTTCTCCGCCGATCAGGTTCTCCGGAGGTATGTCTATCACAACCTCCTTTTTGACGCCCCTCTCCTCCGCGCTTTCGGCAATCTCACTGACCGTCCCCTGCAGGGTGTAGCCCTCGAGGCTGTCAAGGGAAACCTCCGCCTCGTCGCCGACGGACAGCAGCCCTGCGGCTTCGCTGTCGACCGCGGCGCAAAATTCAAAGCCCTCCGACGTATCCGCCAGTACGAATAACGGTTTTGAGGCGTTTGCAACGCTCCCCTCGGTGAAATTGAGCTCCATTACCGTCCCGTCCGCGGGAGCCGCGGCATGCCCGAATTCCATCTCCTTTTCGAGCTTCTGCAGCTTCCGCTCCTGCATTTCAAGCTCGTAC
>JAEZJL010000397.1 GCA_023415815.1 Bacillota bacterium
GAATACGGATGGGTCGTGGAGCAGCTTGCCTTAAGAGGCTTATTCAGGCTGGCGGACGTGCCCGAGGACAGGAACGCCAGGGACCGGCTGAAGGATCCTGATTTTGAATTCAGGGCAGCCTTCTCTCCAACCGGGCCGTGTGCGGCTCCTCTGTACCTGGACATCTATTTCGAGCCTGACTACGAAAGGACCTATGACCCGGTCGGAGAGCTTTGAGCCGCTTCAGTATCAGCTTCTGCTTATTTCCCTGACCTTTTTTACATATATGTTTGTGAGCTCCTCTGCGAATTCGGCCGTCCCGCTCTCGCTGATCACTCTGCATATGGGCTGCTCGGCGTCGGGAAGCACCAGCACCCAGCCGTTCTCCCGGTAGACCTTGACGCCCTCCAGGGTTTCAACGGCGTCTCCGCTGTTTTCCTGTATCAGCCTTCTTATCACCTTTCCCTTTGCGTCCCAGGGACACTCCACCTCCTGCCTGTTCATATGGATTTCGGGGATCATGTCCACCAGGTCGGACAGCCTGAGGCTGTTGCAGGACATGAAGTCAAGTATCTTGACCAGCCCGGCCACCGCGTCGAAATGCATTGTAAACTGCTCAAGCAGGTCCTCCTTGATTTCCTTTCCCAGGAGCCTTCCCATAATGTCCTGCTGTGATGTTTTCGTCCTTACGACCTTACCGTTGTTTTCTCCCGCTATCCTGTCCACCACATGACTCGCGGATATCGGTACGACGACCGTCCCGCCATGCAGCGTCCTGAAAAGTATCAGCGATATCAGGGCTATGAACATGTCCTCCGTCACTATCCTGCCCTTGCCGTCCACGAGCATCATTTTTTCGGAGGTGTCCTCTATGGACACGCCAAGGTCGAAGCCGCCCAGCTTGATATGGCTGGTGTAAAATTTGACGTCGCTTGAGGTCATGCTCTGGCGCATGGTCCTCGTATTCACCAGCGTGAGGTTTGTCGTATCCACCTCGCAGCCCAGTTCTGTGAGCAGGCTTTTCATGATCGAGGCGATAAAGGCCGAGCGCGTGTTGAGCGATATCCTGTATTTCATTTTCGGGGATTTTACCCCGTTTATTATGCTTTTAAGGTAGAAATCACTGTAGCCTGCCACCTCGCGTATCTCGCTGATGCAGTCTCCCTCGCACCGGTTGAAATCCTCCCTGATGAAGGCGTTTTCAAGCTTACGTTCCGTGTTTCTGTCAATGTTGCTGCCGCTCCTGTCCAGGAAGTCAATGAAAAGCCTTGCGGAATCCTCGGTGGAGGTGCTTATGTGGATACCCCCATGGAGCTTATAGAAGCGCACCGCCGAACGCGTGACCGGAAGGAGCATCCTTCCGAAATCATATACCTCCAGACCTGCGGAGAGCAGTCCCGCTATGAAGGAAATCTTTATCATCTGCGCTGTGCTGGAATCGTCACAGCTTACGCCTATCTTTGCTTTGGCCTTGTTAACCGCGCCGTATGCCGCGCCCAGCTTCGAGGAATACTCAGGGGTAATATCTACATTTATTTCCCCCGCGATTCCCCTGTTGCCGAAAATCGAACGGGTGAACTTTGAGCCCCACACGAGGTTTGAGTTAACCTCGGCGCCCTCGTCGATCAGCTTGTTCGGCCATATCTTTATATTGGGCTTTATGACGGCATTGGGTCTTATAATGGTGTCGTCGCCTATCACGGACTGCTCGAAGGCCGAAACTCCGTCCCGCAGGTGCACCTTGTTGCAGACCACGCTGCCCCTGAGCTGGACATTCCTGTCCAGTATGTTGTTCTTCCATATGATGCTACGCTTGATGCCGGTCCGTTCTTCGATTATGTTATTGTCCCCGACGACTGAATAGCTGCCTATCATAGCCCCGCTCCTTATTTTGCAGTTGCTTCCTATGATGCATGGAGACATGATGGAAACATCATCGTCTATTTCCGTGCCCTCACCCATCCAGACTCCCTGCTTCAGCTGCTTTCCCGGCAAATCGAGCCTGACCTGTCCGTTCAATATGTCCATGTGCGACTGGATATACGCTTTCAGGTCGCCTATATCGCACCAGTAATCCTCCGTCACATAGCCGTACATGGGCCTTTCCTCCTTCAGCAGTATCGGGAACAGGTCCCTGCTGAAGTCAAACATTTCGTTTTTTTTAAAGTACTTCAAAACCTCCGGCGACAGGATATAGATTCCCGTGTTTACCGTGTCGCTGAAAACCTCTCCCCAGCTCGGCTTTTCCAGAAATCTGGTTATCCTTCCCTCGTCGTCCGTTACAACCACCCCATATTCAAGCGGTATGTCCACCTTCTTCAGGACAAGCGTCGCGACGGAGCCTTTATTTAGATGGAATTCAAGCGCCCTATCGAGGTCGATGTCCGTCAATGCGTCGCCGCTTATCACGATAAATGTGTCATCCAGGAAATCCTCCGCGTTTTTAACGCTTCCGGCGGTCCCCAGAGGGGCCTGTTCTACATAATACCTTATTCTTAATCCGAATTCCGAACCATTGTTAAAGTGCTCCTTTATCAAATCGGGCATGTACTGAAGCGTTACTGCAACTTCCTCCACTCTGTGTCTTTTAAGCAGGTTGACTATATGCTCCATTACCGGCTTATTGGCTATGGGTACCATCGGCTTCGGCCTGTTGCAGGTCAGCGGCCTCAGGCGCGTCCCTTCGCCACCCGCCATGATAACAGCCTTCATCAGTTTCATCCTTTCGCATTTTTTCTTTTATTTAAAAAGCCTCCCGGATTTAAGTCTTTGTTGTTCGGGACATTTTAATGCAGATTAAATTTTATGTATTTTTTAGCTTAATTTAAAAAGTATTTTTTAATTTGCGCTGCAAATAATAAAAAGGGACGAAAGGAGGAGATTTTATGCCGAGAACCAGAGCTCTGAAGGAAAATCTGGAGTATATTCAAAACGGCGTTGCGATAAGCCCAACGGCGCCCAGCGTCGGCGACAAGGTTCAGATTGTGTATGACGGGCTGCTTTCAAAAAGCGGCGCGACTCATGTTTACGCTCATATAGGGTATGGAAACAGGTGGGAAAACGAGCAGGACATACCCATGGTAAAGACCGGCGTGGGATTCGAAACAACCATACCCGTGGTGAAGCCGGATACCTTCAATCTTTGCTTCAAGGACTGTGCAAACCATTGGGACAACAATTCCGGAAAAAATTACTGCTTCGATGTGATTCAATAATCGGGCCGGAAGCTTAAGGGGCAGGATTATATCCTGCCCCTCTGCTTTCATTTTAAATTCCCGCTGAAATATCTCTTCTCGATATTCATGCCGGCATAGCGCCATACGGTATAGATGACCGTCACCTGTACGGGCAGCATTGTGAGGCTTTTGACGACCCTGCCGGGGAGCAGCACGAAGAAGCCCTTGCCGTACATAAGAGTGAGCCAGTAAGTATTCAGGCCGAAATCGACCAGAAGCGTGACGCACAATACGGCGAGAAGGATCCTGAGTATCGTCTTGGGCTTTTTGTATAGGATAAGCCCATAAATCACCCCGCTCACAAATGCGCTGACCGTAAAGCCGAAAAAGAACGGTCCCTGCGGAAAGCTTGCCGCCCCGATGACATCCCCCAGGGCAGCGGCGACTCCGCTTAAAAACGGTCCTGTGAGCATGGACATGAACGCAAGCGGTAAAAAGCCGAATTTTACAATAATCGTGGGCGTTAACGGTATGGACAGCCAGTAATTCAGGATGATAAACATCGCCATGAGAAGTCCCAGGAATACGACGGCTCTTGTCCTGTTCATAAGTACCTCCTTTCCTTCTTAATGACAAATGCCGAAATACCCGCGGGTACTTCAGCGACATAGCGTCACAGAAGGAAGGTCTGTCCTTATGTGACAGCGGAATGCGGTAATTGCACCGCAAATCACGAAGGATTTTTCGTCCAGCGGCAACTTCCCGTCCGACTGGCACTTCACGCGCAATTACCTACTCTGTCATTTGAATATTTGTTTAGACAATTATACATCAACAGCCGCTGCAGGTACAGTGCAAATATTAATGAATGGCACGTTTTCTGTGTTTCCCTCCCATGACGTCGGAAACATCGTTAATCGTGACAAACGCATTCTCGTCCATGTCGTAGATCATTGTCTTCAGCTTTGATATTTCCAATCGCGTTACTACTGAATAGAGGATAGTTTTCTGGTTTTTCGAAATCCCGCCCTTCCCCTCCAGAAAGGTCACTCCCCTGCCCAAGCGGGCTGTTATGGCTTCGGCTATGACTTCGCCCTTCTCGGATATGATAAAGGCCGCTTTGGCTTCGTCCAGGCCCTCTATTGTAATATCTATCACCTTGAAGGCTATAAAATATGCTATGAGCGAGTACATCGCCCTGTCCCAGCCGAATACCAGACCGGCGCTGCTCAGTATGAATATGTTGAAAAACATGACCGTTTCGCCTACGGAAAAGGTGGTCCGCTTGTTGATGATGATGGCCACCATTTCAGTCCCGTCGAGCGAGCCGCCGCAGCGTATGATCATTCCCACGCCTATGCCCAGGATGATTCCTCCGAACACAGAGGCCAGCAGCACATCGTTTGTAAGCCCCGGTATGGGATGAAAAACCAGCACCCACAGCGACAGGGACACGATCGAAAACACCGATGAAAATACGAAGGTCTTTCCTATTTGCTTATACCCCAGGAGCAGAAAGGGCAGGTTAAATACGATCAGAAATACGCTCAGAGGCACTTTTGTCAGATAGCTCGTAATAATTGATATACCTACGATACCGCCGTCGATGATGTTGTTTGGTATCAGGAATATTTCCAGGCCTACCGCCGCCAATATGGACCCGATAAAAAGGAAGGAATATCTTTTGACCTCTCTCAATATATGATTTTTTTTAGTCATTTTAACCTCCTATCTCCGATGACATGATATCGGGACCGGGCGCCGGGCATACCGACAGAAGGGTCGATATGCCCGCGCCGCAATTCCGTTATTTTTTTGTAGCTGTTTTGTCCGCTTCTTCTTTTTCAGCCTTTGCGCTCGCTTTAGAAGCCATATGCCCGATAATCGGGCCGCCGACAATTATTATTATGCCGAGAACAAGTACGATTATTAACGATATATCCAAAACCTCACCTCCGTTATCTGAATTTTCAGACAGCGAAGGATACGCTCTTGTACTTGCCTCCGTGGAAATAATGAGGAATGGACTGTTTAATGGATTTTCGGTAATCAAAGAAGGCTTCCCTGGAGAAGGAGCCGGAGGATGTATACCCTGAGGATACCGCAGGATTTATACCGGAATAGCTGAATTTTGGAGGAGTTTTCAAAAATACGGGCTTCATGCCCGGCTTGCCGGTTGTGAATTCACCGTAGTTATTCATCGCGGCAGAAATTATTTCCCTGGAATTCTGCGCAGGGGCTTTAAAGCTCCCGTCATCCGACAGAGCCGGTATCGAGTGGCATATAAAGAAAAAGCTTATAAAAAATATGACCGTGTTTACTGTTCTCATTCTTTTCATTACGTACCTCTCCGGAAAAATCACTTTGTGACGTTCCTACACCTTAGGCGCGTATCTCATCCTGTATGAGGTCGGGGTGAGCCCTTCTTGCTTCTTGAAAACCTTGATAAAGTAGCCGCAGTCTTCAAAGCCTGTGCTGAGCGATATGCTGATGATCGACGTGTTTGTGTTCTTCAGCATTTCGGCCGCCTTTTTTACCCTGATCTTATTCACGTAATCGGTGAATTTATCCTTTAACTGCTTTTTAAATATTTTACTGAAGTAGCTCGGGCTGATATTGCACATATTTGCCATATCATTCTGATTCAGCTTTTTATAATAATTGCCGTGTATATACTCAACCGCCGGAGTAATGACGCTGTTGCCCTGATACTGTGTTTTGTGCAGCACGGCGCTTTCCTTTTCCAATGTTTTTTTTGTCCTTGCGGGGTATTCCTCCTCGCCGGCGGGGATTTCATTCTTACGGATTATTTCATTCAGCTTGGTTTTTATAATTGCTTCCTCTATAATATAATTATTTATTTGAAACAGCATGCACGCGACCGCCTTGACCTTCTCCAGCGACATGACCGGCAGCTTGCCGTAATGCTCGTCCAGAGCGTTTTTTACCGGTATATCCAGGCTGTGCTGCCGCTGGATGATCTGCTCCAGGTTTTCCTTCTCCTGTCCGTCGTGAATGAGGACCTGCCCTGCCATGACCGCTCCGAGATATTGATCCTCGACGATGATCGGCACCGCAATGTCGACAATTCCCATATGGCATAAATAGATATAGGGCTGCATCAGCCTCGCCG